>JBIIVI010000324.1:0-3681 GCA_044339555.1 Cyclobacteriaceae bacterium
TGGCAACCTGAATGTGGGCGGCTCCGGCAAAACACCCATGGTGGAATACCTGATTGGGCAGCTTGCAACTACATACCACGTGGCCACACTAAGCCGCGGCTACGGGCGCAAATCAACCGGCTTCCGGCAAGTGACAGCGATTGAAACGGCCGAAACCGTTGGCGATGAACCCCTACAACTCTTCAAAAAATTTGGAAACCAGGTGTTGGTATTTGTGGGGGAGGACCGCGCGTTGTCGATTCCAGCGATGTTGGCGCAGCATCCTGAAATTGATGTGATTGTATTGGATGATGCCTTTCAACATCGCTCCGTGAAGCCACAGTTTTCGATTTTGGTGACCGATGCCCGGAAGCCATTCTGTAGCGATCATGTGTTACCCATGGGCATGTTGCGAGAAGCAAGGCGAGGGGCTAGTCGTGCAGACGTGGTGGTAGTAACCAAATGCGCACGCGATGCGAACGCTGAATGGCAGCAGTTACTCACTAGCCGTATTCATCGCTTTGCGCCCGACAGGCCCGTTCTTTTTGCCGGTGTACGATACCGCACGCCCGTTGGCTTTTTGGGTTTGGCTTGGGAGCCACAGCCAGTTATTGCAGTTACAGGCATCGCGAACTTTGGTCCGTTTGCCGAGTATGTAGGCCAGCATTTTAAGTTGCTCCACCATTTTCACTTCCCTGACCACCATATCTTTACGCGAGCGGATGTGCAAAAAATCATGCACGTGGCGCAAAGTCAGCCTGGACCGGTAGCCCTGCTCACCACCGAAAAAGACTTTACCCGGCTCCAACCTTTTTGCCAGGCCGACAATTTTAAAAGCATGGCTTGCTTTTATTTGCCGATTGAAATGGAATTCTTATCGGAAGGTGGTAAGGTATTTGATAGCATGCTAAACGACCGGATCGCCCGATTTCGATCCTGAAAACATCAAGTATATTTGCCGCGTGAAAATTTGGGGAGTTTTATTTTTTCTGTTCGCAGGATTTTTTTCGGTGCACGCCCAGGTAACCGAAACTCCTTCGGCTCCCGCCAGCACCAAGAAGAAAGTACTCAAGGCGCCCAGTACAGAATCAACTTTACGCGTAGGATCCCAAATTGTGGATGACTCCACCAAGAGTATCTATGGGCCGAACACCACGCGGTGGATGACACAAGCGGATTTTTTTCGGAATAGTTACCGGTATCAACCCCTGGATACGAGCATCCTTAACTACCACCGCTGGAACTATGTTTCGCGCTTCAATTATTTCCTGACCGATTTAGGCCACAACGGCACCGCGCTGCGCCCCATCTTTACCGGATCAGCCCCGACATCAATTGGCGTTTCCAGTGGCTTCACCGCTTACGACTACTACTACCAAACCGAAGAGCCCCGGTTTTTTGATACGCAGTCACCCTATACGCGGATGCAGTTGATTTGGGGCGGACTTGGGCGCGCAGCCACGAAGGTGGAATTTGCCCGCAACATCAAACCAAACTGGAATTTTGGTTTTGATTTCCGACCTATTTTAACAGACGTGCAATTCCAACGCAGGCGTGGCATCCGCCAAACGCAATCTTATTATTGGGATTTGTTTACCACCTATCAGTCCAACAACGATCGCTACTGGCTCTCCGCCAATTTCCGGCGCATGCGGCATCGGGTGGAAGAAACGGGAGGCGTGGTGATTGTGCGCACAACCACCCAAGATTCAACGTATGCCTCCCTGTTCGATCCAAATGTTTCGGCACGCTTAGCGGGAACCACCAGCTTCGATCAACGAAACGAAGTGAATCTTTTTCATCGCTACAAAGTAGCAAAAGAGGTTCAGGTATACCATCGTTTGAAGCGATTGCGCCAACTGAATTGGTTTCGGACAGATGTGGCGGCCGGTGGCCCAAACGTTTCCTTTTACGATACTATTAACACGGATGTTCCCGAAAAGGAAAAGGCACGGGCCCTGGACAGTGTGCGCCTCAGTACGTTCGAGAACGAAGTGGGCTTGAAGGGAACGATCGGCAACCTTTTTTACTACGGCTACTTCCGAAATCGCTCCTTCGAGCACTTTAACCGATACACACTTACTCGCCCTACTTTGCCGCTAACTGGAAATGAATTTTTTGTGGGCGGTGGCCTTCGGTATGAGTTCGATTCCATTCACGCCGTGGCCGTCCGGGCCGAACAACTGGAACAAACCTACTACCGATTAGATGCCGAGGGACAACTTCCGTTTCTTAACTTCTCGCTTCATCAATCGGTCAGCAAGCCTTCGTTCCTCGTCTCTTCCTATCGTGGGCGTTTTGATAATTGGTCTAACAACTTTTTAGCTCCCGGAGTTACCCGAGCAAATGCGAACTTATACTTAAAAATCGGGCCTTTACTTTTAGAGCCAGGGGCTACCTACACGGGGCTCTCGAATTTTATTTACTTCAAGCGTGATTCGTTCCCGGGCAAAAGTCAAACGGTGCTACCCGTTCAAACCAAGAATAACATTCAGTATTGGCTACCGGAGTGGCGCATGCAACTGGCGATTGGCAAGCGCCTGTACCTTCGAACCCAGATTCTCCAAGCTCGGGTGCTGGCCAACCCTGATAGTGCCCTACAAATCCCAGAATGGTTTGTAAATGGTCAGTTAAGTTATGAGGGTTATTGGTTCAATAAGGCAATTCAAGTCCAAACGGGCATCGATGTAAACTGGCGATCGGCCTATAAAGCACTGGGCTATGATCCGGTGATCCAACAATTTTTCGTCCAAAACGAAACGATCGCGCCTGCTTATCCCATCGTAGACGTCTTTCTAAACGGAAAAATCAAGCGTGGCCGCGTTTTTATCCGGTACCATAACATTGTTCAAATCTTTACCGGTCAGGGCTATCTTGCATCCAGCGTCTACCCAGGGTTCCGCAATGTCATGGATTTTGGTTTTGAACTTTTGTTGTTTGATTGAGTGGTCGTGGAAAAACACGTGCTCGGGTTGGAGTTACCCACGGATCCAAGGTGGATACGAATTGCTGAAAAGGATCTTCGGGAAATTCTCATTGACCATGCCTATTGCGAGCAGAAAGCTGCTTCCTCCTGCATTTCCCTAGTTGTAAGTTTTCCTGAAGATTCCGAACTGGTAGATACCCTTACACCCATTGTGGCCGAAGAGTGGGGACATTTTGAGCGTGTGGTGGAGCAACTGCGCACGCGTGGTTGGCACTTGGGAAAACCACGGAAAGATGAATACGTAGCCGGGCTTCAGAATTTTGTGATAAAGGGCGGAGCCCGGAATCAACGGCTAGTCGATCGATTGCTGATCAATGCGTTGATTGAAGCGCGTAGTTGTGAGCGATTCCGTTTACTTTCAAGAGAGTTGAACGATGCTGCCTTGCGTGCATTCTATTACGAGTTGATGGTATCCGAGGCAGGGCATTACAAAACGTTCTTGCAGTTGGCAAAAAATTATCAGCCCACCGAGTATGTCATGAATCGATGGGCCGAATTTCTGGAAAAGGAAGGGCAACTAGTCGCCACGCTGGATGTGCGTGGCGACCGTATGCACTAGGGGCGGATTACGACCTTTTGGGTAGCTTGCCCAAATAACAAATCGAATCGACCAACAGCAGCCGAATCACGTTTTTTGTTTTTTCTTTTTTGCAGCCGGAAACAGAATGTTGTTCAGAATAAGGCGATAACCGGCCGAGTTGGGGTGGAGGTTGAGG
>JBIIVI010000325.1:0-3672 GCA_044339555.1 Cyclobacteriaceae bacterium
ACGGGCCGTGAATGCTGGCGGTACCTCTGCCAATTCCAATAGTATTGAAGTTACAACGGCTGCTCCGCCAGTTGCCCCTGTGGCAGTTGCTGCAACTTCGGTGGGAAATGTGAGCTTTACCGCAAATTGGAATTTGGTAACCGGAGCAACTGGTTATCGCTTGGATGTGAGTGCGGATAACTTTACCACGTTCATTACGGGATTCAGTGACAAGACCGTTACCACTACCAACGATGCGGTAACCGGGCTTACCGCTTCCACCGCGTACAAGTACCGCGTACGGGCTGTGAATGCCAACGGCACTTCGGTGAACTCGAATGTGATAGATGTTACCACCCTGGCCACGCCACCGCCACCAGATGCACCGGTTGCCACTGCCGCCACTGCGATTTCGCAAACCGGCTTTACCACAAATTGGAATGCGGTAACCGGAGCAACCGGCTATCGCCTGGATGTAAGTGCCGATAACTTTACTACACTCGTGACCGGATTTAGCGATAAAACGGTAACGGGTACAAGCGATGCCGTTACGGGTTTAACGATCTCGACCGCCTACAAGTACCGTTTACGGGCCGTGAATGCGAACGGGACTTCCGTAAACTCAAACGTGATTGATGTAACCACACTTGCCAAACAAGATCAAACCATCACGTTTGCAAACCTGTCTGATCGTACCGTAGGCGATGCCGCTTTTGCGCTCACGGCCACGGCATCGTCCGGTTTGGCCGTCAGCTATGCCTCTAATTCTCCACGACTGACGATCAGCGGCACCCAAGCCACGATTGTATCAGCCGGGCGAGTAACGGTTACAGCTAGTCAGGCTGGCAATACCGTTTTCAATGCCGCACCTGCGGTGGAACGCAGCTTCTGCATTAAGCCCGCGCGTCCCACGATTACATTGGGTGCTCCCGGAGAAACGGTTGTGCTCACCTCCAGCAGCGCTACCGGCAACCAATGGTTCCGCGATGGTACGTTGATCACAGGCACATCGGCTGGTACGCTTACGGTGACGCAAGTAGGTGTGTATTCAGTACGCGTGCAGATAGACGATTGCCAAAGCGAAGCGAGCGCCAACGTGCCGATCATCGTTACGGGTGATCTCACAACCGCCAACGAACACACTTGGGTGTACCCCAATCCGGTGAAAGACCGGGTATGGGTGGATCTCCAATCGTTTGAGAAGGGTAAGTCGGTACAAATTCGACTGGTGGATGTAGTCGGCCGCGTGATTCAACAGGCGGAGGCAGCAGGCGGCTCTACGCACGAGTTGAATCTGGCCGATCAGCCCGCAGGCACGTACCGCCTGGTGGCGAAGCAAAGCAACCGCCAGTTACAGATGTCACTTGTTAAACAATAAAAAAAAGGAGCATGGATTCGATCATAAACAAACGGCTTCAGCCCAAGCAACTGATTGTGCAAGCGGTATTGGCCTTGACGTTGGCTACATTCTTGGTGCTGGCGGGCTGCGATGGCGGAGATCCACCCACGCCGGAAGAAACCGAAGTAGAGAAAGCCACGAAGTTATTGGCGGGGACTTGGATGGTGCAAAGTGTAACGGTAGATGGTACCGATCGCACAAGTGTGTACAAAGATGTACGCATCACGTTTAACGGTGCGAACTTAACAGCTACCAATGGTGGAGTAGTTTGGCCAGCGAGTGGCACGTGGCGCTTTGCAGACGAGACGGCAAAAACCATCACGCGTTCCGATGGGCTGACGATTTCGGTGAACGAACTCACCAGCAATAAACTTGTCGCGGCACTTACGTGGACGAAAGCCACACTGGGTGGCGGTCGCACCGAGTCCGTGGCCGGGCAGCACGTGTTTACGTTTGGGAAGTAGGTTGATTGGATTGTCCCGCTTTTACAAATTGACATGCGCTACGTGCGTTGTGCCGCGAGCTTCGAGGATGGCCGCCAATGCCACTCGAAGCTCGCGGCTTGTAGCTATCAATATTCTCTTCTGCGTGACGGATTGAGCGGGTCTGTTTGAGCCCGAAGTAGCATGTGGGGTGGATGGCGAGCCGCGAAAGCCGGACCCCGCGCGGTTATGCGCGTAGGCGGGGGCACGCCCAAAAAACCATTTGCTTTTTGAAGCTGCGTCGGTTTACTCGAAGCGCGTAACTCGTTGTTCGAAGCTAACTACCGATACAGCACCGCTTTCACGGCCTTCACGGTGCGCTCCACGTTGGGCAGGATGGCCTGAATGAGCGTGGGGGCATAGGGCAGGGGCGCATCGAGGCTGTTGATGCGATGGATGGGCGCATCCAAATAATCAAAAGCGTGCTTCTGGATGTGGTAAGTGATCTCGCTGGAGATAGCAGCCAAAGGCCATGCCTCCTCCACAATTACCAAACGATTTGTCTTCTTCACCGATTCCACCACCGTGGCGTAGTCAATCGGGCGCACGGTGCGCAGGTCAATTACTTCCGCTGAGATGCCTTCTTTTTCCAACTCCGCGGCTGCGGCCAAGGCCACTTTCATAATTTTTCCGAACGACACGATGGTGACATCGGTGCCGGGCCGTTTGATGTCGGCCAAGCCAATCGGAATCAGGTATTCTTCGGTGGGCACTTCGCCCTTATCGGCATACATCAACTCCGATTCCATGTAGATCACGGGATCTTCATCGCGGATAGAGGTCTTCAAAAGACCTTTTGCATCGTAGGGAGTAGAGGGCAACACCACCTTTAACCCGGGGGTGTTGGCAAACCAGTTCTCAAAATTTTGCGAATGTTGGGAAGCCAATTGTCCGGCATTGCCGGTAGGGCCGCGAAAAACAATCGGCACGTGGTACTGTCCGCCCGACATATTCAACATCTTGGCGGCCGAGTTGATAATCTGATCGATCGCGACAAGCGAGAAATTAAACGTCATGAATTCGATGATCGGACGCAAACCGTTTACGGCTGCACCTACGCCAATGCCTGCGAAACCTAATTCCGAGATCGGGGTATCGATCACGCGTTCAGGACCGAACTCATCCAGCATTCCCTGGCTCACTTTGTAAGCACCATTGTACTCGGCTACTTCTTCGCCCATCAAAAAAATAGTGGAATCCCTGCGCATTTCTTCACTCATGGCTTCGCGAAGCGCTTCACGGAACTGGATTTCTCTCATACGATCGTTTGTAAAGGGCTCAAAAATAGAAGGTACCGGTCAATTCCCGAAAGAATCGACCGGATAAAAATCGGCAGTTTACGCGAAAAAGGCTGTTTTTCAGGCCTGTTCAAGCGCCTGTACGCCCGGAAGCACTTTTCCTTCGAAGTACTCCAACAAGGCGCCGCCACCTGTAGACACGTAGCTCACGTGGTCGCTCAAACCAAATTGGGCAATGGCTGCAGCAGAGTCGCCCCCCCCAATCAGGCTAAACGCCCCGTTTTTCGTGGCGGCTACGATCGCCTGGGCTACTTCTTTGGTGCCATTTTCGAACTTGGCCATTTCGAAAACGCCCATCGGGCCATTCCACAAAATTGTTTTTGAGTCTTTGATCACTTTCGCAAATACTTCGCGCGCCTGTGGGCCGATGTCTAAGCCCATCCAGCCATCAGGAATGGCGGTATTCATGGCGGTGTTGGTATTGGCATTTGCATCGAACTTATCGGCAATGATCGAGTCGATGGGGAGATGAAGTTCAACTCCTTTGGCTTTTGCTTTTTGGATGAGTTCCTTC
>JBIIVI010000326.1:0-3670 GCA_044339555.1 Cyclobacteriaceae bacterium
TGGATGGGCTGGATAAATCGGCCTGACTGAGGGTAACCAACCAGGAACGGACCATCGCATAAGTGGCTGCCGCTGGCGTGCTTTCGTATGACTTAAGTAAATAATCTTCGAATTGAGACAAATCAACCCGATACGCCTCTATTGTTTTAGGACTGTATCGCTTTTCGAACTGTAGATACTTTAGAAAGGATTCAACGGCACCAACTCGATCACTCATTCTAAAAATGAATGTAAAAAATAACCCCGGCTGAAACTATCAGCCGGGGCTATTTGTGGATTTTTTGTAGACTAAATGTTAGTAATTATCAGAAGCATACTGCTTTTGGCGGTAGGCAGCTCGTAGAATTTGGTTTCTGCGCGATACAGAAGGCTTCTCGAAGGAAGTGCGAGAACGCAACTCACGCAAAATGCCAGTCTTTTCGAATTTCTTCTTGAAACGCTTCAACGCCTTATCGATCGACTCGTTTTCCTTGATATTGATGATTAACATGTCTAATTCTGTGTTAAGGGCTGCAAATATAGCGAAAGCAATCTTTTTTGCAACGTTATCCCAATAATGACCGCGAAATTACCAGCTTTTGAATTTCTGAGGTTCCCTCCCCGATGGTGCACAACTTCGCATCGCGATAGTGTTTTTCTACCGGGAAATCCTTTGTATAGCCGTAGCCCCCAAATATCTGAACCGCATCGTTGGCCACCTCAACAGCAATTTCTGAGGCATAGAGTTTGGCCATGGCCGATTGGCGCGTAACTGGCATTCCCGCATCTTTGAGATACGCAGCCTTAAAGGTGAGGCATTTAGCCGCTTCGATTTTGGTTGCCATTTCGGCTAGCTTGAACGAAATGCCCTGAAATGATGAAATGGGTTGGTTAAACTGCTTCCGTTCTTGCGAATACTGGAGTGCTGCCTCAAAGGCTCCTTGGGCAATCCCAAGGCTTAAAGCGGCAATGGAAATCCTTCCACCATCCAGAACTTTTAACGCCTGTTTAAATCCATCTCCTTCTTCGCCAAGCCGGTTTTCTGATGGAACTCGGCAGTCGTTGAAAATCAACTCGGCCGTTTCGGAGGCTCGCATGCCTAGTTTATTCTCCTTTTTGCCGGGGTAAAACCCTGGGGTTCCTTTTTCGATGATGAAAGCGCTTGTGCCCTTGGGATCACCCGTTTGGCCGGTCCGGGCAATCACAACGGCCACATCGCCGGAAATCCCATGGGTAATAAAGTTCTTAGCCCCATTAAGCACGTAGTGGTCGCTGTCGCGGACAGCTGTAGTTTTCATATTGCCTGCATCCGAACCAGTATTGGGCTCCGTGAGACCCCAAGCTCCAATCCAGCGGCCAGTTGCCAGTTGGGGAAGATACTTTTGTTTCTGGGATTGTGATCCAAATTGGAGAATGTGCCCGGTACAAAGCGAATTGTGTGCGGCCATAGATAAGCCTATGCTGCCATCCACTTTTGCCAACTCAGCAATCGCTGTCACGTATTCGGGATAGCCAAACCCCGAGCCTTGAAACTCGTGGGGCACCAAAACGCCCATCAGTCCAAGTTCACCAAGCTTTTTAAACAGATCAATCGGAAAAGTCTGATTTTCATCCCATTGCGAGCGGAAAGGAAGCATGTGTTGGGCGGCAAAATCTTGGATCATTTTGCTGATCATGGTTTGGTTTTCCGACTCCTGAAATGGAATGGGACTGGTATGATCTGGAGATCTCATATGTAATTCAGTTTTCAAGGCCTCAAATATAAACGAACAATCGTTAGCTTATGTTTGAAAGCGGCAAATCGCTCGGTTTGCCTTGAATATCTGGTTTTTGGCCTAGTTTTGCGGTCCGAAATCAATACTAAAAATGAAAATTGCAGTTATTGGAACTGGTTATGTTGGCTTGGTAACAGGTACCTGTTTCGCTGAAACAGGTAATCAAGTTACATGTGTCGATATCGATCAAAAGAAAGTTGACAGCCTAACAGCAGGAAGAATTACCATTTATGAGCCGGGTTTGGAGGTCATGTTCGAACGCAACTTGCGCCAACACCGTCTATCTTTTACCACCGATCTTAAGAAAGGAATCAAAGACGCAGAGATCATCTTCCTCGCGTTACCCACACCTCCCGGGGAAGACGGTTCTGCTGATTTAAGGTATGTGTTAAATGTAGCTGAAGAACTAGGGCAACTGCTAACGCATTATGTGGTGGTAGTCGATAAGAGCACCGTTCCAGTCGGCACGGCAGATAAAGTGCGGGCGCGAATTGCAAAAAATGCGTCTGTCGAATTTGATGTGGTGTCTAATCCCGAATTCCTCCGCGAAGGTGTCGCCGTGGAGGATTTCATGAAGCCCGATCGCGTAGTGGTGGGAACTTCGTCCGAACGGGCCCGCAAGGTCATGGAGACTCTATATACCCCTTTTGTGCGCCAAGGAAATCCGATAGTCTTTATGGATGAGCGCTCGGCCGAGCTTACCAAGTATGCTGCGAACTCGTTCTTGGCAACCAAGATTTCATTCATGAATGAAATTGCCAATTTGTGTGAGTTAGTTGGCGCAGATGTTGATTCCGTGCGCAAGGGAATTGGCACAGATAGCCGAATCGGAAAACGATTCCTATTTCCAGGAATTGGTTACGGCGGCAGTTGTTTTCCGAAAGATGTGCAGGCCCTTGTAAAATCCGCTGACGAGGTGGAATATGATTTTCGAATTTTGAAAGCCGTGATGGACGTGAATACTGATCAAAAGACCCGTTTAATTCAAACCATTCACCAACACTACCCTACCGGGGTAAAGGGAAAAACTTTTGCCTTCTGGGGGCTATCCTTTAAACCCCACACCGATGACATTCGCGAGGCTCCCGCTCTGTACAACATTGATGCGTTATTGAAAGCGGGTGCAAACGTACAGGTGCACGATCCCGAAGCGATGGCACACGTGAAGAAGACTTATGGATCGACTATTCTGTTTTTTGATGACCCCTATCTTGCCCTCGAAAAAGCAGATGCTCTTTTCATCGCCACGGAGTGGCCGGAATTCCGGTCAGTAGATTTTGCCCGAATCAAGGAATCACTACGCGACCAGGTGATTTTCGATGGCCGCAATCTTTACGACCTTTCTACTATGAAAGGGCAAGGTATCACTTATTACAGCATCGGAAGGGAGGTAATTCATGGCTAAAGAACAAGTACTCATCACGGGGGCGGCCGGTTTTCTCGGCTCGCACCTGTGCGATCGGTTTATTCGCGAAGGTTATCATGTGATTGGGATGGACAACCTGATTACAGGCGATATGCGCAATTTGGAACATCTGATGAAACTTCCAGATTTTGAGTTCTATCATCACGATGTTAGCAAATACGTTCACGTACCTGGGCCCATCAAATTCATCTTGCACTTTGCTTCACCCGCCAGCCCAATCGATTACCTCAAAATTCCAATCCAGACACTGAAAGTCGGTTCACTCGGAACCCACAATCTCCTCGGTTTAGCAAGAGCTAAAGGCGCTCGTATTCTCGTGGCGTCAACTTCCGAAGTGTATGGCGATCCGCTCGTTCATCCACAAACGGAAGAATACTATGGCAACGTAAACCCGATTGGTCCGCGCGGTGTGTACGATGAAGCCAAGCGCTTTCAGGAGGCCATCACAATGGCTTACCACACCTATCATAAAGTGGAAACCAGGATTGTG
>JBIIVI010000327.1:0-3656 GCA_044339555.1 Cyclobacteriaceae bacterium
TTTTACACTCGCCGCGTTGGTGGCTTCTTTACCGCTTCACGGACAAACCCTGCTTCGAAAATGGAAACAGGTGGATGACCTGACGGGGCAACCTCGTTCGATCATTGAACTCTATTCAAAAGACGGCCGGGTTGCCGGAAGAATTCTCCAACTTGTGCTCCAACCGGCAGAAGATCCCAATCCATTGTGTGCCGCCTGCGACCCGGACGATGCCCGCTACCAGAAACCTGTGATCGGGATGGAAATCCTCACAGGCCTGGAAAAAGATGGGGCTGAGTATGTCAATGGCGAGGTGCTTGACCCCGAAAATGGGCGGGTCTACAAATGCAAAGTCTGGCTGGAGGGGAAAAACCTGAAGTTGCGGGGCTACTGGGGCTTTTTCTACCGCACCCAAACCTGGCTGCCAGCCGAGTAAACTATCGGGTTTTTGTGTTACTTTAACTCCCCGTAGCGCATAAACTGTCATTAATCGGTTACCCCTGTGAATTTTCGTGTATCAAGGTCTGATTCCCAGCTAAACGAAAAGGAAATTTTCGATCGGATCTGTAAAGGAGACGAAAAAGCCCTTGAGTTGCTGTACAAAAAGTACTACCGGATGATGACCAAAATGGTCATCTCTAACAGCGGAACCGAAGACGAGGCGCGCGATGTGTATCAAGACGCTCTCGTGGTATTCTGGCAGAAGGCCAGAAGCGGCAATCTGGTGATGACCTCCAAAATGAGCACCTACATCTACAGTGTGTGCCAAAACCTTTGGCGGAAAGAACTGGATCGGAAAAAGCGCTTATCGAATGAAGAGAAAGATGGAGCCGTGCATACCGACATGGACAGCCCCGAG
The DNA here is from genome assembly GCA_044339555.1 of Cyclobacteriaceae bacterium. Taxonomy (GTDB): domain Bacteria; phylum Bacteroidota; class Bacteroidia; order Cytophagales; family Cyclobacteriaceae; genus ELB16-189. The sequence goes on from JBIIVI010000327.1 coordinate 839, forward strand.
CGCAACAAAATCATCGCCCAATGCCTTAATCAGCTGGGTGATACCTGCCGCAAAGTATTGATGTACTACTATTTTGACGAGTTGTCGATGCAGGAGATCGCTGAAAAAATGGGATTCGCCAACACCGACACTGCCAAAACGAAAAAGTATAAGTGCAAGGAAAAACTGGATGAATTGGTAAAAACCCAATACTCCGAAAAAGACTTTTTAGATTGATTTAGCGAAGAAGGATTTTATGACGAACCTGGAATTAATAGACGACTACCTTTCCAACCGAATGACTGGCGACCAGCGCAAGGCGTTTGAACAACGACTTGAAGCCGACCCGACTCTGCGCTCGGATGTGGAAATGCAACAACACATTGTTGAAGGCATTCGTACCGCGCGTACGCAAGAACTAAAAACGATGTTACGAAATGTGCCTATCGAAACGGGTGTATTTTCATTATCTTCACGTTCCATCCTCCGGATGGCAGCCGGTGTAGCAGGTATAGGTGTTTTGGTGGCCGCTACTTTTTACTACATCCGCAGTAACCGAACCATTCCTGTTGATAGCCTGAGCACGGATTTTGGCAAACAACTGCCACTTGTTAAACCGGCTGAAAAAACGGCCGCCGCCACTGAACCCCTTCAAATCGAAACGCCCAAAGCTGAAAAGGTGGACAAGGGCCAGCCGATCGCTACCAAGCCTTCGCAGAGCATTCAAAAGCCTTCCATCAACGTAGTGGATCCCACAGCAGAGCTTACAGAAGAATCCGTACCGCAAGTACCCACTCAAGTGGAGACCCCACGTGGTACCATCGCAGTAGCGGATGTGCATGTATCCGTAGATCGGTCAAACAAGCAATATGCTTTTCATTATCAGTTTGAACAGGGCGGACTGCGGCTTTTTGGCCCTTTTGATAGCGGTCTCTTTGAGGTCTTAGAAGTGCAAGGCGAAGGACGGAGCCTGTTCTTGTTCTATCAATCAAACTATTACAGCCTTTCAGAAAGGCAGACTCAGATTACAAAGTTGGAGGCGGTAACCAATCCGAAGCTGCTCCAGCTGTTAAAAGAGTACCACCAGAGATAAGATCGAAAACTCCCCGCGCGGGAGTTTTTTGTTAGTAGACTCCCCTGTAAAAGGGTTTCGTCCTATCTTTGCCGTTAATGGCAGTGGAGTCTGTAACGCGTAAGAAAAAGAAGTTGGGTAGTTACCCATTTGTTAGTGTGGTATTTAGTATAACGCTGGCCTTGCTGGTGATTGGCTTGTTTGGCGCATTGGTGATTTACGCCAAGGAGTTGGAACGGGTTGTACGCGACCAAGTGCGCGTTCAGGTTTACCTGAAAAGCGGCCTCTCCTCCGTTCAGATTCAACAAATTCAAAAAAACCTGTCGGCTCGATACTTTATTGCTAAAGATGCTGGGGCGCAAGCGATCCGGTTTGTTTCCAAAGATGAAGCGGCCAAACAATTTGTGAAAGAAACCGGCGAAGACTTCCTTCAGTTTCTGGGAGAAAATCCGCTGCGCGATGCATTTCTGATTCAGATCGATCGCCCCTATCAAAATCCCAAGAGTTTTCAAAAACTGAAAGCCGAACTAGAGGCCATCAATGGCGTGTTTCAAGTCTACTACATTGAGTCACTTCTGGATTCAATCAATAAAAATGCTAGCACGATGGCGCTGGGGTTAATGGGACTGGCAGCTGTGCTTTTGATTTTAGTCGTGTTGTTGATCAACAATACCGTGCGCTTGGCGTTGTTCTCACAGCGTTTCCTTATTCGCAGTATGCAATTGGTAGGCGCCACCAAAAGCTTCATCCAATCCCCTTTCCTTTGGCGCTCGGTTTTGTATGGTTTTACGGCAAGTCTATTCGCTTCTGGCACACTGGCTGGCTTGCTGTATGGAGCCAACCAAAAATTGGAGGGTATGCAGCTTCTCCAGAACAATGAGCGGCTGTTGCTGCTCCTTGGTGCTTTAACATTATTGGGTATTTTTGTGGCCGTAGTGAGTACGGCACATGCCATTAACAAGTACTTGCACCAATCTTTGGACGATCTTTATTGAGCATGAGCAAACTTCCCTTCAGCAAAAAGAATTACCAATTGATGGTTCTGGGCCTTGTGGTGATTGCCGTTGGCTTTATCATCATGGCGCTGGACCGCGAACCGCATGGGTTTGGTTTTCTCGGAATAACCTTAAGCCCGGTGGTGGTGCTTACCGGGTTTGTGATTGAAGTATTTGCCATTCTCCATACGCCCTCGAGCAAGTAGTTAGTTGCATGTCGATCGGGGAAGCGATTGTTCTCGCTATTGTAGAGGGACTCACTGAATTTCTGCCGGTGTCGTCCACCGGGCATATGATCATCGCCTCGTCTGTCATGGGCATCGCTGCTGATCCATTCACGAAAACATTTACTATCGCCATCCAGTTTGGTGCCATCTTATCGGTGGTGTTCTTGTATTGGCGCAGGTTTTTTCAAAACCTTTTGTTTTACGCACGGCTGCTGGTTGCTTTTATTCCGGCTGCTTGCATTGGATTTCTGCTAAACGACTATATCGATCAACTGCTGGAACATGTAACCGTGGTTGCATGGATGCTAATTGCGGGTGGCATTGTTTTTCTGTTCATCGATCGCTGGTTCAGCCAAAACGAGGAAAATCCCAACGAGCAGATTTCGTTTCCAAGCGCTTTTAAGATTGGGCTGTTCCAGTGCATCGCACTGGCACCCGGTGTATCGCGTAGTGCTGCCACCATTATTGGCGGCATGGCCCAAGGGCTCTCCAAGAAAACTGCAGCCGAGTTCTCGTTTTTCCTGGAGAGCCCTTGGGCCATGCCG
>JBIIVI010000044.1:0-16562 GCA_044339555.1 Cyclobacteriaceae bacterium
TTGTGCCCTGGAATCCAGCCGGCACAACATGCTGCTCTAGGTTTCTCGTCTGCTTCTCAACTAAGTTACCTTAAGAAAAATTAATTTGATATAAAGGTCTTTTTTAAACTGCCACTGTTTTTTCGTATCAAAAAAATGTTTCGAAAAATCGTAGTGAGCGTGCTTTTTGCTCTGGTTGGGGCAGCAAGCTATTGTCAGCAGAAGACACATCTCGTCAGCGTTTCCGGCACCATTAAGGCATTTCAGCCTGGGCCTTGGTTCGCGTATGCAAAAATCACTTTTGAGAAGGAAATTGGTCAGTTGGGTATTGATTATGCATTTTTTCCCGAGCACTACGGAGAGCGCGTGTTTGCCATGTTTAAGGCGGGCGACGAGGTTGAAGTGGCTATGGAAGTTCCCTCAAACCTCCGCGAGCTTGCGAGCAACCTTGACGCAAAAAAGTTGATGGTGTTGGATATGATGATGAAACCAGCAATTTTATCGATAACCAGCGGAACGAAAATGCTCCGGTTTGATTGGGCGGATGCGGAGAAAAAGCCCCATTCCCGATATTCGGTGCAACTAAACAAGTATATCGACTCTACTTTTCAAATTGACGGCAAATCGTATTACCGGTTTTCGGGTGGCATGACGGTGGTCAGCAGGTTTAACACAGACCGGGAGTTTAAATACCTGGCGCCCGGAGTACCGGTTTCTTTCGCCGGTTTGGAATTCATAAAAGTACGTGGTGCCGTCTATCCGATAGAAAATGTTGTTGGTTTTTTGTTTTTCGAAAGGCTGTTTGTTGCCACCGGCCATTTGGCTTCTTTGTTGCATAAACAAAACAGTGTTTGTATTGGGCTCAAAGTTAAAACTCAGCAAGACGAAGTGGAGTTGTTTTTCCCAAGCGATCGTGCCCGGGAGATCCGGGATTTTTTAGCCAATGGCAAAAAGGCTCAGTTTTATTATCATGGTTATGCCACGACAAGCCGTTTAGATCGACCCCCGCTCCATGCAATTGTGCGTGGCAGGGACACCCTGAAAATCGAAAGTTTTTTTCATGGCGGCGCTGACGTTGAACATAGCTTTACGCCATTTGAAGAGGGTGGTAAAATAACGGGATTGAATCTGAACGAAAAGGGGAAACTGATCGGGTTGGTCATGAACAATCAGGTTTATGTCGATATTGACAACACGGCCGAACTTTTGGTGGGAAAGCTGCTGCGGCGTGGCATTCAAATTCGGGTAACGGGAGATGAACGTGTAAAAAAAGATGGCGAAATTTATCGCGATCCGTTTCGGATCGTGTCGCCCAGGGCTTTCGTGATTGGGGGCAAAACATTTTTAGTTAGAAATTAACGGTTGCATGGCACGTATTCTCATTGTTGAAGACGAACCGAAATTACGCCAACATGTGGCGCAGGCGCTGGTTGCGGAGGGCTTTGTTGTTTCGGCACACGAAACCGGCGCCGCCGCCTTGGAAACACTGGCTGAACATTCGTTTGATTTAGTGTTGCTTGATTTGATGTTGCCCGGGCAAAATGGATGGCAAGTGCTCGATAACATGAAGGCGTTTGGGCTCGATACCTCCGTGCTGGTAATGAGTGCAATTAGCGATACCACTCACGTTATTGAAGCCCTCAACCGGGGAGCAGTGGATTATTTGCGTAAACCTTTTGAGATAGGCGAATTAATAGCGCGCGTTCGCGCCGCCATACGAAAAAACAGCCCGCATCAGGCGCTACATTATGTTGTGCATGATCTTGAAATCGACCTGATGCAACGTAAGGTGTTGTTTAAGGGCAATGAGGTGATCCTGACCAAAAGAGAGTTTATGATCCTGGAATTACTTGTTGCCAATTGTAACCGGATCGTATCAAAAGCCCTGATTGCAGAGAAAGTCTGGGAAGTGAATTTTGACATGGGAAGCAATGTGATTGAAGTTCACATGTCGCAGTTGCGTAAGAAACTCGATAATCATGTCATTACCACCCGCGTGGGCATGGGTTACTGCATCGAGGGCAAACTGGTTACCCGCTAGTCATGAGCATTCGTCTCAAAACGGCGGCGGTTTTTTTCTTTGTGTTTGTGGCGATCTTGTTACCAGTAAATGTAATTGTATTCAACCGGCTGCAACGCACCTTGGAAAAAGCCAGCCAGCGGGAAATGCAGGTGGAAGCGCAAAAGTTGTTGGCCCAGGTAAAAATTGATCCGGTGGTTATTCCCGCGCCGGCCCCGGGGTATGCCTTTCGGCTGTCTAGAATGCTGGCTGAACTGGAAGTAGAACTGCATGCAACAACAAACTTCCCCGAATGGGTGGAGGTAGCGCTTCCGAGAACTTATTTCCGCCTCGATTCTTTGGAGATTTTTGTGCTCCAGAACCGAGACGAACGGGGTGCCTTTAATCTTGTTCTCGCCCGATCAGCCGATCGCTTGCGCGAGGAATTGGCGACACTCAAGAGCTACCTGTTCCTTTCACTAGCCTTATCGGTATTATTTTCCGGATCATTGATTTACCTGATTACCGGCTACCTGCTCAAGCCGGTGGCCGATATAGCACAGGTTGCGTCAGAAATTGATTTGGCCAAGAGCAACAAACGCGTTCAGGTGCCAAGCGTAAATGATGAAACCAGACAATTGGCGGAGGCCATCAACTTCATGCTATCGCGGATTGATCAAGATGCGAAGAATCAAACCTACTTTTTTGCTGCTGCCGCGCATGAACTGAAAACACCCCTTGCGGTGATGAAGACCGAATTGGCCGTGCAGCCTCTGAATCGCGATAGCCTCCTCCACGAATTGCAGCGTCTCGAAAACACAGTGGAAGATTTTACCATTCTGGCCCTACTTAAATCAAAGAAGCTACAGTTGCGGCCCGAAATCCTTGCCTTTGACGAGTTGCTCTACGCCGCTTTGCGGAAGTTGCGATTTGCCAGTGAGTCCAAACACACCGTTATTCAGGTTACGATTCCCGACGTTGATCTGCCTCGGGTAATGGCAGACGCATTCAAGATGGAGGCAGTGCTCATAAATCTGATTGAGAATGCTATTCGGCACTCGCCGGACGGAGGGGCGGTCGTCATTAGCGTCGCTGTGACACGGGAGAGTCTGAACTGCGTTATATCAAACCCGGCGGATGTAGAAATTTCAAACCCAAACTCCTTTCGCAGGGAATTCACCAAATCAGATGCGTTTACGCCTGGCATGGGTATGGGCCTATGGATTTGCGATCGGATTCTCGCCCTTCATGGCTTTGCGTTCAACTTGGCCTGCACATCGGGTCGGTTCACCGCCACCATTACCATTCCCCGGACCGATTCACTCACGTAGTGCGCCTCTCCGGCAGGTAGAAATGATCGCCACCGCTGGCGAAAAAATCCCTACTTTTGCACCTCAAAATCAGGCAACCGAGTACATGAAGGGCATGGATAACATCCGCAATTTTTGCATCATCGCACACATCGACCACGGCAAAAGCACATTGGCAGACAGGCTTTTGGAGTTTACCGGCACCCTTTCGCAGCGGCAAATGCAGGCGCAGGTGCTCGATAACATGGATTTAGAGCGCGAAAAGGGCATCACGATTAAAGCCCATGCCATTCAAATGAACTACAAACTCGATGGCCAGGAATACGTGCTCAACCTGATCGATACCCCCGGCCACGTGGATTTTTCATACGAGGTGAGTCGTTCGATCGCTGCCTGCGAAGGTGCATTGTTGATTGTTGACGCCAGCCAGGGAATTGAAGCGCAAACTATTTCTAATCTATACCTGGCCCTCGAGCACAATTTGGAAATCATTCCTGTACTCAACAAAATAGATTTGCCGCATGCGATGCCGGAGGACGTGACCGATGAAGTGGTTGACCTGACTGGCTGTAAACGCGAAGATGTGATCCGCGCAAGCGCCAAAGAAGGTATCGGTATTGAAGATATTTTAAAGGCCGTGGTGAAGCGCGTACCTGCGCCCAAGGGCGACCCGAACGCCCCGTTGCAGGCCATGATTTTTGATTCGGTATTTAACTCGTTTCGCGGCATTGAGGTATACTTCCGCGTGTTTAACGGCACCATCCGCAAAGGCGAGAAAGTGAAGTTTGTTAGCACCGGTCAGCAATACGAGGCGGATGAGATCGGTGTGTTGAAGTTAGACAAACAGCCGAAAAATGAAATCAGCGTAGGGAATGTGGGTTACCTCATTTCTGGAATAAAAGTAGCCAGCGAAGTAAAAGTAGGGGATACCATCACACACCCTGATCGCCCGGGCCAGGCCATCCATGGTTTCGAGAACGTGAAGCCGATGGTGTTTGCGGGGATTTACCCGGTAGAGACCAGCGAGTTTGAAGAACTGCGCGCTTCGATGGAGAAGCTGCAACTAAATGACGCTTCGCTCGTGTGGGAGCCGGAGACCTCAGCAGCCTTGGGCTTCGGTTTCCGTTGCGGTTTCCTCGGGATGCTGCACATGGAAATTATTCAGGAGCGGCTTGAGCGTGAGTTCAACATGACGGTGATTACTACGGTGCCGTCTGTGCAATTCAAAGCCTACCTAACAAACGGTGAAGTGCTTAACATCCAGGCACCGTCTGACATGCCGGATCCAACGAAGACCGAGCGGATTGAAGAACCGTTTATCCGTGCGCAAATCATCTCTAAATCGGAATACATAGGCGCCATCATCAAGTTGTGCATGGACAAACGCGGCATCATCATCAACCAGCAATACCTCACCACCGACCGCGTGGAGTTAACCTTTGAGATGCCATTGGCGGAAATTGTGTTCGATTTCTTCGACAAGCTCAAGACCATTTCGCGTGGATACGCTTCCCTCGACTACCATTTGATTGGCTTCCGCGAAAGCGATATGGTGAAGTTGGATGTGATGCTGAATGGCGACAAGGTGGATGCGCTCTCGGCTATTGTGCACCGCAACAAAGCACAGGAGTGGGGGCGCAAGTTATGCGAGAAACTGCGCGAACTTATTCCGCGGCAGATGTTTGAGGTTGCCATCCAGGCTGCGATTGGCCAGAAGATCATCGCCCGCGAAACGCTCAGCGCAATTCGCAAAAACGTATTGGCAAAATGTTACGGTGGCGATATCTCGAGAAAGCGAAAGCTGCTTGAGAAACAGAAAAAAGGGAAGAAACGAATGCGCCAGATCGGCTCCGTGGAGGTGCCGCAGGAAGCGTTCATGGCGGTGTTGAAAATTGATTAATTTTAGCGGCTAACCGTTTTCTAGCCATGGAACGAAATTATGATGAAGTGATTTCGGATATGTTGATTCAGCTGGCGCAGATTGAAAGCTCACTGCAAAAGCAAAACGACAGGATGGAGGCGTTCGATAAACGCATGGAGTTGACCATCAAGCGGATGGTAAAAGCCGAAGGTCGACTTGAACAGCAAGAAAAGAGATTTGAGTCTTACGACAAGCGGATGAAACGCTTTGATGAAAAACTGGAGCAGTCGATAAAGGAAATGCGCGAGTTTGGCCGGACTCAGAACGAAATCAACAAACAGTTCCTTCGTGCGCTTAAAGGTTTAAAATAGATTGGATGCAGACTACCGTTGGCTACACACTGATCGATGGCAAGAAAGTTGCCAGCGACATTAAGCAAGAGATTATTCAGCAGGTGGCCGATCGGAAGACCGCCGGAAAAAAAGTGCCACACCTTGCCATCATTTTGGTGGGCGATGACGGTGCCAGCCAAACGTATGTAGATCATAAAGTGCGTGCCTGCAAAGACGTGGGCTTTCACTATACGATGATGCGCTTCGCAGATACCATCAGCGAAGAAAAACTGATGAAGCACATCGATCAGGTAAACAGAGATGAAGATGTGGATGGCTTCATCGTACAGTTGCCGTTGCCGCCTCACATTTCAGTGGAGCGAATCACCGAGAAAATTCGAGCGGATAAAGACGTGGATGGGTTTACCAACCACAATTTTGGAAGTATCGTTTCAAAAAATCCGTTGTTGATGCCGGCCACCCCTTTTGGGGTGATGGAATTGATCCGCAGGTATCAGATTCCCACCCAGGGAAAACACGCCGTGATGGTGGGTGCCAGCCGGATTGTGGGTGCTCCGCTCAGCATGATGCTGACTGAGCAAGGCCATGCTACTGTTACCATTTGCCATAAGTACACCGAAAACTTAGGTGCCTATACGCGTCAGGCCGATATTCTGTTGGTAGGTGTGGGAAAGCCGGGCCTGATCAAGGCGGATATGGTGAAAGAAGGCGCTGTGGTAATTGACATTGGCACTACACGTGTGGAAGATCCAACCAAGAAGTCCGGATTTGCATTGAAAGGAGACGTTGATTTTGAGGCGGTCGCGCCAAAAGCTTCGTTCATCACACCGGTTCCGGGGGGCGTGGGGCCCATGACGATATCCTCATTACTGTTAAACACATTGCGGGCCACCGAGCATCGCCACCCCTAGTTTTGTATCTTCGTTCCGTGGAAGCAGCTGTTGAAAACCGGGCCGATGTACTGCCCCTGATGGAGGATTTCTACACCATTCAGGGCGAGGGTGCTTTTCAGGGCCATGCCGCTTATTTTATCCGGCTGGGTGGGTGCGAAGTGCGGTGCGTGTGGTGCGATGTAAAAGACTCCTGGGATGTGAACGCCCACCCGCCCGTGGCGGTTTCAGAGATAGCTGCAAAAGCAAAAGCCAGCGGAGCGCCAGTGGCCGTGATTACGGGTGGCGAACCGACCATGCATAACCTTGAGTTGCTAACGGACGAGCTGCGCGCGGCTGGCTTGCGCACCCACATCGAAACCTCAGGCGCCTATCCGATCACAGGTACCTGGGATTGGATTTGCTTCTCACCCAAAAAATTCAAGTCGCCGCATCCAACATCTCCTGCCAACGCAAACGAGTTAAAAGTGGTGATCTTCCACAAAAAAGACTTCGAATGGGCCGAAGAATATGCCCGACTGGTACCCCCCACTTGCGAATTATTTCTACAACCTGAGTGGTCGAAAGAAAAGGAAATGCTGCCGCTAATCGTTGAGTATGTAAAGAAGAACCCGCAATGGAAAATTTCTTTACAGATTCACAAATACATGGACATCCCCTGAATTACGTGAGCCTTCTTCGCGGGAAGAACCTGCTTTCATTTTTTTTCTGTTTGACAACGTTTTGGTGCTCGGCACAAAACACCCCCGTGAGTTCAAAAAACAAGAAAGCCATCGGGTGGTATACAGAGGCGGATAATTTTCGAGTCCGCGGTCAGTATCCGGAAGCGATTGACCTTCTGAATAAAGCCATTCAGCGCGATGGCAATTTTTTCGAGGCGTATTTTCGGCTGGGGCTTACCTATAAATCAATTAAAGACTGGAGCGAGTCGAATCGCCAGTTTCTGACGGGTCTTGGCCTCACAACGGATGCGCGTTGGCGAAAGGCTTTTTCGTACGAGTTAGGCGATAACTACATTCAAGTTGGTGATTATGCAAATGCGAAAAAGTTTTTGGATGCTTACTTGTTAGGTGAGTCGTTAACGAAACCCAAGATTGTGTATGCCAAAATGCTACGCGATAACGCGGTGTATGGTCTGGCCAACAGGAACGAACTGCTTAACCTGGTGGCACGCCCAATGCCCGATTCCGTCAATGCGTTTCAGCTCCAGTATTTTCCAGTGTTAACTGCCGACGAGAGTCAGATTGTTTTTACTAGAAGGAAATCAGCGGCCGCTGAAGCGGATGAAGATCTGGTCGTATCCAATCGAAAAAGCGATGGCAGTTGGTCTATACCGGTAGCGATCTCCGAGAACATTAATACGATCGGTAATGAAGGAACCTGCACGATTTCGGCTGATGGGCGCACCTTGATTTTTACCTCGTGTGGCGGACGAAGAGGCTTTGGCAATTGCGATTTGTTTCAATCCCAAAAAACAGGAAGTGCCTGGTCGGTCCCGGTAAACATGGGCGCTTCCATCAACTCAGCCGCTTGGGAGTCGCAACCCTCACTGTCTGCAGATGGCCGCGTGTTGTACTACGTGTCCGACCGCAAGGGTGGCATAGGAGGCCGCGACCTATATGTTTCTTACCAACTGGACGATGGCAAGTGGACCAAAGGCGAAAACTTGGGTAAAACCATTAACACCGTGTATGACGACATCTCCCCCTTTATTCATGCCAGCAATCAGGTACTGTTTTTTTCGTCCAACGGGCGGGCCGGTTTTGGCGGCTACGATGTTTACCGCGCTGAAAAGAACGAGTTAGGCTGGCGTGAACCGCTGAACGTTGGTTATCCCATTAACAATCATCAAGACCAGTTTTCGATGTTTGTCACGCCCGATGGCAAACGCGGCTATTATGCGCACGAAGAGGAAAGCAAGCGGAACACATCTTTTATCTACCAGTTCGAGGTACCAGAAGCGCTGCAGATTAAATTCCGGAGCAATGTAGTGAAGGGGTTCGTGCGCGATCGGCAAACCCAACAACCCGTGAAGGCGCGCATTGAGTTGTTTGATTTGCAAAAAAATGAGCGGCAATCGTGGGTCGACTCCGATTCCCTGACGGGAGCTTACCTCATCGTTTTAAATCAAGGTTCGGATTACGCCTTGTTTTCAAGTGCTCCTGACTTTTTGTTTAACAGTGCCAACTTCAATTATGAATCCGCGTGGCAGACCGAACCCGTGATCATGAACATAGACTTGGACCGTATTGGCAAAGGAAAATCGGTGGTTTTACAAAACATCTTTTTTGGTTTCAACAGCTATGAGCTAGCAGAGAAATCAAAAACCGAGTTAGAAAAAATGAGCGCGTTTTTGCGACAAAACCCAGCTGTGCGCGTAGAAATTGGCGGCCATACGGATAACATTGGGTCGGAGACTTACAACGAAGGTTTATCAAAAAACAGGGCATTAAGCGTGGCAAATTTTCTGATTCAGGCAGGAATTGACAAAAACCGGGTTCTACCTAAAGGCTACGGCTCAAGAAAACCGTTAAAAAGCAATGATACTGAGGAAAATCGCCAACAAAACCGAAGAATTGAATTCCAGATCATTCAGCAATAGCCTCACTTAGGTTAGGAAATTGTAAATGGGCGGTTAAAATCCGAGCCTCAGGGGCTATTATTTTTTATAAGCGGATTATCATTTGGCGAATTTTATTCTATGTTTGAATGTTTTTTCTTAACGAGTTTTAAACATAAACCTAAATCGCATGAAGAAAATTTTACTTATGCTCTGCTTGGCCTTGGCGAACATTGCGGTGTTTGCTCAGGACAGGAGCCTGTCAGGGAAGGTTTCCGGAGATGACGGAAGTACCCTGCCGGGCGTAAACGTGGTTGTTAAAGGAACCAGTATTGGAACAGTGACGAACGCGGATGGCGAGTTCCGAATCAACCTTCCGGCAGGTCAGAACACGTTGGTTTTTTCCTTTGTTGGTTATGAGTCCAAAGAGGTGGTAGTTGGTGCTCAATCTGTGGTAGATGTAGTAATGTCGACAGATGTGAAGCAACTATCCGAAGTTGTAATTACGGGTTACGGAACCCAGGAAAAACGCACACTTACAGGTTCCATTAGCTCTGTGAAGGGTGAGGTAATCCAGAATTTACCACTACAGTCGGTAGACCGCGCGATACAAGGTCGTATTGCGGGCGTGCAGATTGGTGCTGCCTCAGGTGCTCCCGGTGGTGCCTTAAATGTTCGCGTACGCGGTGTCGGCTCCGTGAATGCTTCTAACGATCCTTTATGGATTGTTGATGGCGTACAATTAGGCCGCTTTGGGCAATCTACACAAGCATCTGCCAACCCGCTTGCTTCTATTAACCCGAACGATATCGAATCGATTGAAGTTCTGAAAGACGCTGCGTCAGCAGCGATTTATGGAGCTCAGGCCGCGAATGGTGTTGTTATCGTTACCACTAAAAAAGGCAAGAAAGGAAAGACTGCCTTGGATGTAACTGCTCAGGTTGGACGAGTTCAGCCGCTGAATTTGTACAACATGCTAGATGGGCAGCAATTTGCTACCCTCAGGGCGGAAGCTGCATTGAATTCACTTCCCGTCGGCGCTACCCAGGCTCAACGGGATGCTGCACTTCAAAGCTCTTACACCACGTTTGGAAATCCGAGCGATGGGAACCTGACAAATTATAACTGGGTAGACGCGTTGTTCCAGACCGGAAGCCTTGGCACTTATGACATATCAATGTCTGGCGGTGACGAAAAAACCACTTTCCTTCTTTCGGGATCTTATCAGTATCAGGAGGGGCAAATCGTTATGTCTGATTGGAAACGAGGCACTGCACGTTTGAACGTCACACACAAGCCAATCAAGAATCTCACCATCGGTGCAAATCTGTCGTTGGCGTATCAGCGTGCGTTTGGAACAATCGCTAACGGAAACTTTGTTAACGGGCCGTTCCAAGCGGCTTTCAGCTCTCAACCCACATCGGATCCGTTTACGGATGACGGACGTTTTGCGCCATATCCTGAACGTTCTTTGTCGGGACACCTGTTTGGCTACAACATCCTTCAAGGTGTTAATGAAGAAATTCGCTTGGGTAGGACCCCTCAAACTGTATCCAGCTTCAATGTAGCATACGAGATTATACCCGGATTGACGCTCTCGGGCTTTGCCGGGGTAGATGCCTCATTTGGTACCGACAACAACCAGCGCCCCGGAACCATTCCGGTTTTCCCAGGAGGGCAAATGGTGGTTGTGAGCAGAAGGACTCTTAACTGGAATACAAACTCTACATTGACGTATAGCAAGAAGTTTGCTGACATCCATTCTTTCTCAGCATTAGCGGGATTTGAGTACCGTAAGGAAGAGCGTGGGGGAGTAACAGCATCGCAATTCACGTTCCCTAACCCTTCACTCCGATTGCTCTCGCAAGGCTCCACCGCTCGCCCTGCTACTGAGTTCTTCTTTGATAACGCGCGCCAGGGCGTTTTCGGTCAGTTGAAGTATGTGTTGAAAGATCGTTATATCGCAGACGTGACAGTGCGCAGAGATGGGTCGTCCAGATTTGGTGCCCAAACGCGGTTTGGTAATTTCTACGCAGGATCCTTAGCATACCGCATTTCGGAAGAAGCTTTTTTGGATAATCTTACTTGGTTAGATGACCTAAAAATTCGCGTAGCTTATGGCAAAGTTGGAAATTCGGAGATCAATGATTACGATTGGTTTACTGCCTATGGAAGCCCCGCAGGAACACAATATGTTGGGGGTTCTTTGCTTCGTCTCACCCGATTAGGAAATGATTTGATCACGTGGGAGGAAGAAAACCAGTTCAACGTTGGTATCGACTATGCTTTGTTTGCAGGAAGACTTCGCGGATCGGTTGAATACTACAGCAACGAAACACTCAATCAGCTTTTTGATGTGGCGCTTCCCACAGACTCAGGAGTAGGAACCGTACGTGGAAACAGTGGCTCGGTGGTAAATCGTGGTGTAGACATTGAGATTGAGGGGGTTGTTGTTGATCAAGGTGGTTTCAAATGGACTTCTTTGGTCAACTTCAGCACCCTTCATAACGAGGTTACAGGTTTACCCGGTGGCCAACAACGGCTATACCTGCCCAACTCGAACTCGTGGTTGTTTGTTGGTCAGCCAATTTCCAATCATTACTTGTTTCAGTATGCAGGCGTAAATCCCGCTAATGGAAAATCCATGATTTATGATACGCTGGGTAACCTCGCATATAGAGGAACCACACGTGATGCTGCCGTTCGCGGCACTCCGATTCCCAAGTATTTTGGCGGATTGACAAACACGTTTTCTTACAAGGGCATCACCTTGGACATCTTCTTCCAGTTCCAAGGTGGAAATCAAGCTTTCAATGCTGATTTGTATAACTACTACGGTACAGGCTCATCTCCAAACAACATGTTGGTTGAAACTCTTAACCGGTGGCAGCGGCCGGGAGATATTACCAACGTACCCCGGTTAAGTACCAATGGACAAGTGGACGGATTTGATCAACAACATGGTCAGTTGTTTGGCAGCGGGATTCTTGGCTCCACCCAGTTTATGAGTGACGCATCCTATGTTCGTCTCAAGCAAGTCACGCTCTCCTATTCCGTACCAACAAAGGTTTTGTCAAGGATGAAAATTGCGAAAGCGAATGTGTTCGTGCAGGGTCTGAACCTCTGGACATATACCAAGTATTTTGGTATTGATCCGGAAGTCGTTACGAATAACAATAGCACTGGTGCATCTGCGTTCGGTGTGTTCCCTGTGGGGCGTCAGTTTACAGCAGGTATCACGCTTGGACTATAATTTTTTAACGAAGAATAATATGAAAAAATATATTTTATTGTTTTTTGTGGGATGGTTAGCAACCGCCTGCGAATTGGAAACGGTTGACCAATCAGCACTTTCCCCTGTATTGGCTCTTGACAACATCAACGGTATCCAAAGCGCAGTGCTAAGTTCTTATCAGCGAACCCACGAGTTTGGATTTTATGGCCAACAAGCAAACGTTCATGGCGATGTGTTGGCAGATAACATGGAATTGGTTAACCGCACAGGGCGCTATGAGCAAGAATACGTAAATGGCGTGGGTGTGTTTGCTAATCGTTGGGCGGGGCGTTACTCTGCGATAAACGATTGCAACTATGTGATTCAATTTATCGACCAGGTAAATATAAACACAGTACCCTCAACGGCGGCAATAACTTCTCAACAAGTAGTTAACCATTTGCGTGCAGAAGCTCGCTTTGTAAGAGCACTCAATTATTTTGAGTTGTCGCGTGTTTATTCATATGAACCCGGCCGAGAGGTAAACGGCTTCAATCTTGGTGTGGTGATTCGAACTACTCCTACTGAAACGGTTTCAGATGCCGACAGGCGAGCTCGTTCAACCAATTTGGAAGTGTATCAGTTGATGGAGAGCGACCTTCAGGCGGCTATTGCAGATTTGTTAACAGCTGCTCAGGTTACACCGGCTGCGAATTGGCCGTTGTCTCCGGCCATTACATTCCCTTTCCGTGCTACCAGAGCGGCCGCTCACGCGTTGCTGGCTCGGGTATATTTGTATTGGGGCCGCTGGGCAGATGCAGATGCACAAGCAACGCTGGCACTTTCGTTAGTACCTACCGCTGCTCCTGTTACAGCTGCGAATTACGTGGCAGCCTTCAATACGGCCACCCATCCTGAGTCGATCTTTGAAGCGGAGATTCGCTCAACGGATTGGAGTGGGGTAGATGGCCCTAACAACTCCATGAATTCAATTACCACCAATATGTTGGGTGGATCGCAATATGTGGTAGCTGCTAGCCAGGAGCTAATCAGCGCTCATGAGACAAACGATATCCGGAGAACGATTTATTTGAATTCGGCGGCCACCTTGAATCGTTTTCAGTCTCGGAAGTGGCCAGGTGAAAAAGGTAATTTCCTAGAGAACGTGCCTATTATTCGCAGATCCGAAATGTACCTAATTCAAGCAGAGGCGCGTGCTCGTCAGAACCAAGACGGTACGGCACAAAATGCTTTGAACACTATTCGTTCGAATCGCGGGTTGCCGAACACAACGCTTACCGGTGCTGCGTTGATTAATTTGATTTTAAATGAACGGAGGGTTGAGTTTGCTTTTGAAGGTCATCGGTGGTTTGATCTGAAGCGGTTAGGATTGGACATTACTAAAAATGCGGCTTCAGGAGCTCCCACGGTGCCTTATACTGATTTCCGAATTTTACAACAGATTCCTCCTGAGCAGGTGATCCTGAATCCACAAATTCAACAGAACCCAGGTTATTGACCAAAAACATGAAACGAATTATGAAATTCAAATTATATACGTCCATCCTTGCCATCGGATTGATGGCGGTGCTAGCGTCCTGTTTTGACGATCCAGGAAATGAACTCGTACTGGATAATGTTGCCGTGGTTGAGATCAACGAAGCTGCCACTCCGGCGGGTACGGAACTTGCAAAAACCTATAATCGTAGTATTGACGGGCGAAGACTTCGTGATTCACTTCAGGTGAATTTGATTGGCCCAGCTCGCGGTACTCCTTTGACGGTAAACTTTAATGTGGAGGGTGTTGCTCCCAATGCGGCCCAACCAGGGTTTCACTTCAACATGGTTACCCAAGGTTCTGTAACGATTCCCGCCAACAGCAACGTAGGTTACATCTATTACGAAGTTTTGGATGATAACATTGCACCTGGCGAGCCACTTTGGCGCTTTCGCGTTACACTTACGGGTGTGGATGGTGGCGCCACCTTGGATGCGAATCGTGCTGTTTTTACAAGGGGCTTGCGCACTCTCTGCCCGTACCTACGTAGTAACTTTACAGGCGTTTACAGCGCAAATGAGCCTGGCTATGGAAACTATGATGTTACCTTCGCAGTAGACCCTAATGATCCCAATGGCATAATCGTTTCCAACTTTTGGGACTTTGGTGGTACCGTACGATACGTGTTGACTCCAGCTGGTTCCATTTCCATTCCATCGCAATCAGTCGTGATGGGTGGTACAACATATACCGTGGATAGTCCTTCTGCGGGCACGTTCGATGCGTGTACATTTAGAATGGTGGTACCTTACCGTGTACGCCAGGGCACGACAACTGTCGATAACAACGTGCACACATTTACGAAGAAGTAGTTTTTTTACTTTTTGAGAAATCAGGTATGGCTTAACTTTTGTTAGGCCATACTTGTTTTTAATCATATTTGCGATCAAAAACGAAAACATGAGAAGAGAAGGGGCGATTTTATTTTTAATGGGATTGCTGGTTTTTTCGTTTGTAAAACCTGCTGGGGCTCAAACATTTCAGCAGCGTAAAACTCAACTGCAGCAGCTCCATAAAGAAGCAATTCAGCGTTATCAGAAGAGCCGGGTTGAACTGATCGACTATGCGAGAAAGAAGGGAATACCGGTTGTGCAGCGCTTTTCAGACGGCTCGACAATTATGTTGGAAGGGATTGATGAAAAAGGGGATCCCGTATTCGTGGCAACCGATAATGCGGGAGCCGCGCTTACAACGGGAGTGGATAAGGTGCGCGCCGGCGGCGGATTAGGTTTAAATCTTACAGGCGAAGGTGTGCGTGTAAGTATTTGGGACGGCGGTAAAATTAGCGATCATGTGGAGTTCTTAGGCCGCATGCAATTAAATGAAGGTAGCACAGATGATAATCATGCTACACATGTGTTGGGAACCATTGGCGCAGAGGGCGTAAATCCGTTGGCAAAAGGGATGGCGCCCAAAGCACTTTTAACAGCCTGGGATTTTGAAAACGATCTGGCCGAAATGATTAGCCAAGCAAAACCGGATCAAACCGGAACAGTCCTTTCGAATCACTCCTACGACCAAGTTTCGGGGTGGCGCATCAATAACAACCAGTGGACTTGGTTTGGGGATGCTTCTGTGAGTACCCAGGAAGATTGGAGATTCGGGTTTTATGGTCAATTGGCGCGTTCGTGGGACGAGTTAACTTATAACGCACCGTATTACACGATTGTTAAGTCTGCTGGAAATGATCGGGCCGATGTGGGAAATGGCTCTCGCCCCCCCGATTGCAATGCCGGTACTGGTTTTGATTGTATTGGTGTGCGAGCTGTTGCGAAGAACATTATCACGGTTGGAGCGGTGCGAAAACTAACTGACTATTTGGAGCCGGGTAGCGTTCAGATGAGTAGCTTCAGTGCCTGGGGCCCGACTGACGATGGTAGAATAAAGCCGGATTTGGTTGCCGCAGGGGTGGAGCTTTTCTCCACCAGCGGGAGTGGCATTAATCAATACACAACTTTAAGTGGTACATCCATGGCGACTCCGAACGTAACTGGTTCCCTTGCGTTGATCCAGCAATTGTATCAGAATCTAAACAACAAGGCTTTGATGCGTTCATCTACACTAAAAGCGTTAGCAATCCATACAGCTAAGGAAGCCGGTCCTTTTCCGGGCCCGGACTATAGTTATGGTTGGGGACTTTTAGATGTAGCGGCTGCTGCTAAGGTGCTATTGGATCAAGACAATCAAAACGTTTTTGTTATTGAAGATACAATTCGCCAGAACCAGATATATCGGCTTCGTATTCAGCCTCAGACCGGGAAGAAGATTACAGCAACACTGGCATGGACCGACCCGGCCGGCATCCCGGTGTCTGTATCCTTGGATCCTTCCAATCTAATGTTGGTGAACGATTTGGATTTAAAGTTGATTAATGACGCCGGGGGAGTAAACCAACCGTGGATACTAAATCCAGCCGATCCTGCTCAACAAGCATCCAGAGGAAATAACTTTCGAGATAATGTCGAGAAATTGGAGTTCGATTCGCCTGAACCGCGCGACTATACACTACAGGTCACACATAAAGGAAATATTACCGGCCCGTACCAGGTTTTTTCGTTGATTGTCACATATTCGTCATTAACTAATCCTAGACCCAAACTCCATTGGATAGGTGGTACTGGAAATTGGAACGATCCCTCCAAATGGTCGAATGTTAGCGGTGGCCCTTCCATCAATCGAACTCCAACTTTGGGCGATCGTGCCATTATTGATGAAAATTCTTTTGCAACAGATGAAGCAGGGAAAGTATCTTTTTCGGGATCGGCCGCTTGTTACTCACTGACTGTTTTGTCATCCGCTAAGATTGACTTTGACTTGCAGCAAAATGTGCTAGAAATC
>JBIIVI010000328.1:0-3631 GCA_044339555.1 Cyclobacteriaceae bacterium
GTGGTATTGCGCAAAAACTTCGAAACACCCAGGCTGGCCAATGATTTACGCACTTCCATCTCGGCCCCCGCGCTATATGCTTCCGGTGAGTTGGCATAAAAAAACTGCGGACTTTCGCCTACAATCAGGTTATACAATTCAATGGGGTCTTTAAATTTTTTGTAGAACGCGCCAATGCTTACCACTTCTCCCGGGTTGGGATACATCTCCCAACGCGCATCCAGATTAGACACGAATGCGGTTTTCAAATTTGGTGATCCAATGATGTTGGCATCGAACTCAAATTGGTAAAAGAGGAACGGGGCTAACTCCCGAAACTCAGGCCGATTCACGGTGCGGCTATACGCCACCCGTACAAGTGAGCGATCGCTAAGATTGTATGCCACATTTAACGATGGCAATGGCGCAAACACCGGGTTGTTCACGTTCACGGGGCCAAGGTTCGAAATGGAACGCAACGTCTGCACATTATACTCCCCACGGAAACCCGCGTTCACATCAAACTTACCCAGCGGTACCGACCCTGCCAGATACCCGGCCACCAATTGATTAGTACCGGAATATGAATCAGATTGATTTGTTCCCTCCTCAATCACAAGCCCGCCTAGCCGCCGCACGTTGGCAGGTGAAAAAACGGTGCTGAGCGGCTGGCGAATAATGTCGGTAACAGCCGAAGGATCGGGGGCGAGGTAACTCAAATACCGGGCACTGAAATCTCGGGTGCGGTACTCGCCCAGATAACCCGCCCGCAGTGTGGGTACGCGCTTGCTTTCCTGCTTCCCAAACTTCTTTTCAAAGTTAAGTGCATGGCTTATGCCTATATCGGTCAGATCCGACCAGAAGCGGCTGGCATCAAACAGGTTGCTGTTGGGTGGCAACTGCATCGTAAATGGTTCCTCCGAGCCGCGGAACTGCCGATCGCGCAACGTGCGGAATCTGCGGAAATCCGGTTCTTGTTTCTTGATGTAGTTGGTTCCAAAAACCCAGTCGATTTTTGAGGAGTTGCCCAACTCATGGTGGCCCTGCAACTGGCCGGAATAAATGCCACGACTCAGGTAATAGTAGGCGTAATTGATCCGATCGAAGTTCGGCTGTTGAATGAAATCATTTCCGCCACGCACAGTTGTGCGCGTTTCGCCCAACTGCACGAAAAAGTTTTTGAACTCAATCCGGTGGCGGTCATTAAACTTGAAATCCCAATTGTGCATGCCACTCAACCGTACTTCATCCCCGAATGTGCGATCCTGAAACAAAAAACGTTCGCTAAGTGTGTTATTGGTAAACTCGTTGAACCGGTTAAACTCGGCTTGCACATTGGTGTACGAACGGGAGTAGCTCAACGAAGTGTAGTTGCCGGCTCTTATCCGCCCAATATTAAAGCTTTGAGAAGTGGTAAAGTTGGCCCCCAGATCCACTGGCGCTGTACGCTCGTTGAGTCCGAAGTTGTTGGTGAGCGATTTTCCCGCACGTTCGCGCACCGAAGAGTTCCGCTCCGTGGACTTGAGCAGCGTGGTGGATGGGAAGTTATCTGGTAGATTTCGGAACCCATTGTCAAATCCCAACCCGTCCGTAGGACTTCCATTTGGTGAAAGGTAATTCTCGAATGTGGCGTACTGGCGGAAGCCCGCGCTCACGCCAAATTTGATGAAGTTATCGCCTGTGGGCTCTTTGGTAATGATTTGAATTAATCCGCCGGCAAAATCACCGGGCTTCTCGGCTGTGGCCGATTTATAAATTAACATTTGATCAATAAAACCAGACGGAATCAAATCGAAGGAAAAGGAGCGGCTATCGGTTTCGGTGCTGGGCCCAATGGCTCCATTAATGAGCACTTGATTATATCGCTGCGGAACACCCCGTACTACAACAAACCGATTATCGGCAATCGTTACACCCGGTACCCGCTGCGCAATCTGGGCGGCATCGCGATCTGGCAAGCGCACAATTTGCTCGCTTGAAATTCCGCTCACTACTAATTTGCTATCGCGAATCGATTTCATCAAGTTTACATCGGATGCAATTTCTTTACGGGCCGTAATCACAATCTCTTGCAGCTCCGCCACGTCTTCGGGCAGATCTACAGAAAGCGTGGTCTTGTTGCCCGATTCTACCACTACGTCCGGAATGGTTTGGGTTTTGTACGCGATGTAGCTCACCACAATGGTGTACGTGCCGGGCTTTACATTAGAAATCAAAAAATTGCCTTCAATATCCGTGGCGCTACCCACCGTAGTACCTTGAATCACTACGCTGGCACCTATAATTGCTTCTTTGGTTTTGTAATCCACCACCTGGCCGGCAATGGAGCCGTTCTGAGCAAGAGCAAATCCGGAAAGAAGCAACAAAAACAGAAGCGAAAAGTAGCGGTTAGGCATAGGCGGGAATTTGCGGCAAAGGTGCCTCAACAATATTACCCGGCTACTTCGGCTATGTTACGGAATTGTTAAAGGATTGGTCGTGATCCTAACAGCCGTTCATACATTTTATTGAGCAAAAAAACCGTGGCAGTAGAACGATGAAATTGAAAATGAATCACTTACCTAAAATGACCACGTAATATTTGGGTAAAGCTTCCGTAACAAGTATAAAGTTTGGATAACACTCGCGGCTGGCGCTCTTACTTGTTAATGGGCACTTTATTCAAAATCGCTTTGATGATGTCGGTTGTTCGCACGTTATCGGCTTCGGCTTCGTAGTTCATCAAGATGCGGTGGTTCATCACATCCAGGGCCACTTCTTTAATGTCTTCCGGCAGCACGTAATCGCGGCCATCCATGTAGGCCATGGCTTTAGCAGCCAAATTGAGATTGATCGTGGCACGAGGCGAAGCACCAAATTGAATGTATTGTGCTTCATGGTCGAGTTTGTATTCTTTTGCTTTACGGGTAGCCGTAACTAACTCCACGATGTACCGCTCCAGCGATTCCGAAATCTTCACCGCATTTACTCCGCCACGAATGGAGAAGATGTCTTCTTTGGTGAGCACGGTATTCACATCATAGTTGTATTGCATGTTGGAAATTCTGCGCATGATCTCCAGCTCTTGCTCCTTCGTGGGATAATCCACAAACACCTTCATCATAAAGCGATCTACCTGTGCTTCGGGCAGCGGATAGGTACCTTCCTGGTCTACCGGATTTTGGGTGGCCAACACCAGAAACGGCTTATCGAGGGTGAAGGTAGTTTCGCCAATAGTTACCGTCTTTTCCTGCATGGCCTCCAACAGCGCACTCTGCACCTTCGCGGGCGAGCGGTTGATTTCATCTGCCAGAATGATGTTCGCGAAAATCGGCCCCTTCTTTACTTCAAACTTGCCTTCCTTCTGATTATAAATCATGGTTCCCACCAGGTCGGCCGGCAGCAGGTCGGGTGTAAACTGAATGCGCTGGAAATCGAGGTGCAACACGCGCGCCACCGTGCTGATGGTGAGTGTCTTCGCCAATCCGGGAACGCCCTCCAACAAAATGTGGCCGTTGGTAAACAGACCGGCCAGCAGGCGATTGACCATATACTCCTGCCCCACGACCACCTTGCCGACCTCGTCAATCACCTGGCGAATTTTCTGCTTGTGTTCCTGATGAAGTTCGGATATTCCTGCCACTGACATGTTAGATGCTCTTTGTTAAACAAA
>JBIIVI010000045.1:0-16458 GCA_044339555.1 Cyclobacteriaceae bacterium
CAGACTACGGCACACCCCTGTTGCACAAAGAAATCATGGCTTCACTTGCATCGCCCATCATCATGCTTTTTTTAGGTGGATTTTTTCTGGCGGTGGCAGCCACTAAGTATCGGTTGGATCAAAACATAGCGGGCTTGCTGTTACCGCGCTTTGGAAGTCAGCCTCGTTGGGTGTTATTGGGCTTGATGTGCATTGCAGGTGTGTTCTCCATGTTTATGAGTAACACCGCCACCACGGCCATGATGCTTGCCATTCTGCTGCCGGTGCTGGAGGTGTTCCCTGCTGGTGACAACGCGCGGATCGGATTTGTGATCGGCATTCCCGTGGCCGCCAACTTGGGCGGTATCGGCACACCCATTGGTACTCCGGCTAACGCCATTGCACTAAAATTTCTGGGCGACTCGAGTTTAACATTCAGCAAATGGATGGCGTTCGGGATTCCATTTGTCGTGCTGTTGGTGGTGTTGGCGTGGTTGCTGATTATCCGATTCTGGCCAACTTCGGTGAAAGAAATGAAGTTGTCGTTGGGCGGCAAGTTTTTACGGACGCCCAAAGCGTGGGTAGTGTATGCCACGTTCTTGATTACCATCGCACTGTGGATTTTTGATTTTTTGCACGGGATGAATGCGTACGTAGTAGGCCTCATTCCCGTAGGTGTTTTTTTGGTAACCGGAGTCATCAACAAGGAAGATTTGAAATTGATCAGCTGGGATGTACTTTGGCTCGTGGGTGGTGGCATTGCCCTCGGCCAGGCCCTTGATAAAAGCGGGCTTGCGCGGAACATCATCACGCACATTCCATTTGATCAGTTTGGGCCGTGGGCGGTGATTGCGGGTGCAGGTGCAATTGGGTTGGTGATGGCCAATTTTATGTCGCACACCGCTACCGCCAATCTGTTGTTACCACTGCTGGCGGCAGTGGGTGCCGCAGTTCCCGGCATGGACGCTTTCGGGGGCGGTAAATTGATGATCCTCACCACCACGTTGGCGATTTCGTTGGGGATGTCCTTGCCGATCAGCACACCTCCTAATGCACTCGCGCATGCCACCGGAGTAATCACCACCAAAGACTTGATAAAAATTGGCGTGGTGTTGGGGCTGGTTGGGTTTGCGTTGTTGATGGGATTGATTTACTTACTGGAGCAGACCCAGTTTATCGCGTAACCAAATGGTCAATCGCACGAGTTCTCACCACCTGAATGATGTAGCCAGATGAAAACAAGACTCGAAGTTCGCGAAGACATTCATCAGATCAAGGAAAAATATTTTTCTGACCCCGCTCATTTTCAGGTTGTAAAAAAAGGGGAGCCGCTGCTCAAGGAGGGCGAATTTAATGATCGCTTGTATCTGATTCGTTCGGGGGCGCTTACTGGCTATCTCAAAGACGATCGTGGCAAGGCGCGCGAAGCACTGCACGTTACCCTGAACATGTTTGTGGGAGTGTACAGTTTCTTCAGCAACGAGCACACCAGTTACATGACGTTCATCGCCACAGAGGATAGCGAAGTGGCATACTTGGATCGCGACGAGCTGCCCACCACGCCCGATCAGTTTGCACTGGATTTTCTGCCTGTGCTGATCAATGAAATTTATTTGCGGCAGGTGCTGTCGCACCAGTTTAACCGCGAGCGCCACGAAGCCTTAAAAAAACTGGGCGAAGCGGAGAAGATGGCCACGCTGGGGCAGTTGGCGGCCGGACTTGCCCACGAACTGAACAATGCCATCGGTATTTTGGAAAGCAACACCCGCTGGCTCAGCGAAGCGATGTCCGTGTACCTGACCGACAAAAAGTGGCATGGCTTGTTCGAGAAAAGCTTGTTACAAGGCCAGGAACAGGATACGAAAACAATTCGCGCTCAGCGCGATAAACTGGAGAAGAAATACCGACTGCCACTAAAGGTAGCGAAGCAATTAGCGCGAATAAATTTAAACGAGCAGGAGTTGGACCAGTTGGTGAAACACGATTTGAAAGAGCTCGACATCCTGGAACTGGTAACCAATGCGGGCTTTGTGTTACGCGATATGAAACTGGCCGCGCGCCACGCTGCCCACGTAGTTCGTTCGGTTCGCGATTTGGGCGCCACCCCCTCCACGCAACCAACAGCCACCTTGGTGCGCGAGACAATTGAAGAGGCGCTCACGCTAACCAAAAAACTTGTTCAAAATGTGCACGTAGCATGGCAAAGTCCGCTGGATGTGCGCATCACGGCGCACGTGGGCGATTTGGTGCAGGTGTGGATCAACCTGATCAAAAATGCCTGTGAGGCGATGACTACTGCGCAGCAAGTGGAACCCGAACTTACCATTGGAATGGAGGAAGAACCGGGCTGGCTAAACGTTTCTATTACGGATAACGGGGCCGGTATTCCGGATGACGTGATGAAGCGGATTTTTGAACCGAGCTTCACCACCAAAGTCAGCGGCCTTTCTTTTGGCTTGGGCTTGGGACTCTCGATTGTGAAACGCATTGTGGATCGGTACGAGGGGAAAATAGCCGTCAAAAGTCAGCCGGGACAAACCACCTTCCGGATTTCGTTACCAAAAAATTAGCGTATGGAAAAGTTGTTTATTGTTCTTGTGGAGGATCAGCCGGAAGTACTCCGTGCCATTGCCAATGATATGGAGGTGCTGGAGGAAGCGTTCGTTTTGGAGGAGTGCAGCAGTGCTGATGAAGCTTGGGAAATCATCAATCAGGTGGATGCTGCAGGTGATCAGGTGGCGTTGATTGTCTCGGATCACGTGATGCCGAAGGAAACCGGGGTCGATTTCTTAATCCGCGTAAACAAGGACGCACGTTTCAAGCACACTCGCAAAATCTTGTTGACGGGACTAGCCACCCATCAGGATACCATTCAGGCGATTAATCAAGCCGCCATTAACCGGTATATCGAAAAACCGTGGAAGAAAGACACGCTGGTACAGGTGGCAAAAATGTTAATCACCGAGTATCTGTTAGAAGTGGGAATCGATTATCAGGACTATGCTGCATTTGTCGATCGCGACACGTTACTCCGATACATGCAGCAACAGCGGGGCTGAGTATGTGGCGGATAGTTTCATTTGCTTGGTGTATAACGGCCGCTGTTTCGGCTACAGCGCAACCCAAGGAAATAAAAACTGGCCGGCAAGTGTGGATGGGGTACATGACGTCCGTACAGATTTCCAAGAACTATTCACTTTGGAACGATTTTCATTTCGTGCCGGATGGGTTTGGCGTAGTGCGCACCGGCCTGACACGGCATCTCAACAAAGGTAGTTTTACCGGTGGTTTGGCGCGGCTATGGCTACCCGCGCCCGAAGTAGGTGCAGGTTTGTTGCGCACGGAGTGGCGACCCTGGGCGCAGTTGCAGTTTGTGCTGCCGATTGATTCGCGGTTCTCGCTCACGCAACGGATTCGGTACGATGCCCGCTTTCGCCAAATGATTTCGCGGGGACTTTTACAGGAAGATAGTTTCGTGTTCAATCACCGCGTGCGGTGGCTTGTTTCCTTTCGGAGAAACCTGGGCGATGCCATTCGCGGGTGGCAGCCGTTTGCCAGCCTCAACAACGAAGTGCTTCTGAATTTCGGAATGAACATTACTTACAATACATTCGATCAGAACCGCGTGTCGCTGATGGCGGGCGCCCAGCACAAGAATCTGCAAGTACAACTCGGCTACATGAGCCGGTTTGTGCAGACAGGCGAGCGTCAATTTGCGCACAACCATACATTGGTTGTTTGGATCACCCAGGGCTTCAATGCGCAGCAGCTGCTGCACCATCAGGGTCACGAGATGGATGGGGAGTGACGATTGTCCGATTTCTTTTTATCTTCCATCACCAAACCACAACCCTATGCGTGTACTTGTATGGCTCCTTTTCTTTTGCCTCGTAATTTCTTGTCAACAACGCGAGTTTGATGTCGTGATTCACGGAGGCCAGGTGTTGGATGGCACGGGTCAGGATGCCATCACTGCCGATGTTGGCATTTGTGGCGATACCATTGCTGCCATTGGCGATCTTTCCTCCGCGAAAGCGAAACAACGAATTGATGCCACGGGTCTCACTGTTACGCCCGGGTTTATTAACATGCTGAGCTGGGCTACCGAGTCGCTGATCGTGGATGGCCGTTCGCAAAGCGATATCCGGCAAGGTGTAACGCTGGAGGTGATGGGCGAAGGCTTTTCGATGGGACCGTTGAATGAGGCGATGAAAGCGGAGCTGAAACGCGGCATGCATGATTTTCAATACGACATCGATTGGACGACTCTGGGCGAATATTTGGAATCGCTTGAGCGGCGAGGCATTTCTACTAATGTGGCTTCCTTTGTGGGTGCCACTTCGGTACGCATCCACGAATTGGGTTATGCCAACCGATTGCCAGACGCAGGCGAGCTTGCCCGGATGAAAGCGCTGGTGGTCCGAGCCATGGAAGAAGGTGCGATGGGGGTAGGTTCGTCTTTGATTTACGCGCCCGCCAATTATAGCGATACGCACGAGCTTACCGAATTGTGCAAGGCCGCTTCGCCCTTTGGCGGGATGTACATCACCCACATGCGCAGTGAGGGGAATGCCATTTTTCAAGCAGTCAATGAAACCATTACCATTGCACGAGAGGCAAACATTCCGGCAGAAATCTACCATCTCAAAATGGCGGGCCAATCGAACTGGAATAAACTGGATTCGGTGATGGCGATGATCGCGCAGGCGAACGCGGCAGGCGTGAAGATCACGGCTGATATGTACACGTATCCGGCGGGAGCCACAGGCTTGGATGCTGCCATGCCTCCGTGGGTGCAGGAGGGCGGCTACGAAGCGTGGGCAGCCCGTTTGCGCAATCCGGAAATCCGCAAGAAGATCATGCGCGAAATGCGCGAGCCGTCCGACACCTGGGAGAATCTGTTGCTGATGACGGGAAGCCCCGAGCGGGTGTTGCTGGTGGGTTTTGCCAACGATTCGTTAAAAAAGTACACCGGGAAAACGCTGGCGCAGATGGCCGCTTTGTATCGGAAGTCGGTGGAAGAAACCGCGATGGATCTGGTAATTCGCGATGGATCGCGTGTGGGTACGGTTTATTTCATGATGAGCGAAGAAAACATTCGCAGGCAGTTGGCGCTACCGTACGTGAGCCTCGGTTCGGATGCCGAGTCGTCTGCCCCAGAGGGAGTATTTCTAAAATCCAGCACTCACCCTCGGGCCTATGGCAACTTTGCCCGGTTCCTGGCAAAATATGTGCGCGAGGAAAAAGTGATGCCGCTGCCGGAGGCCGTTCGCAGGCTTACCACATTACCAGCCGACAACTTGAAGATTAAAAAGCGCGGTCGCCTGCAAGTTGGCTACTATGCCGATGTAGCGGTGTTCGATCCGCAGAAAATTCAGGATCATGCCACGTTTGATCAACCGATGCAATATGCTACCGGCATGCAGTATGTGCTGGTGAACGGGGTAACCGTATTGGCGGCCGGGGTACACACAGGCGCTAAGCCGGGTCGCGTGGTGCGGGGTCCGGGCTATCGCCCGAAGTTGGCAGCAGGAAGTCAATCGCCAGCGAATTAAATTTTTCGGGTTGGTCGATGTTGCAGATGTGACCTGCCCCTGGCAGCACCCGCAGGGAAGCGCGCGCGTGTTGGTGGGCAAAACTGCGCGCGCCCGGTAAGAAAATGTAATCGTCTTGGCCCATTACGATCAAGGCTGGATAGGGCAACGGTGACTGATAAAACTTTTTTAAGAGCGCAAAGAATTCCGCATACAGCGCCACCCACTTTAAGTACTCGGCACGCGAAAGGTTTTTGGCTTGCAGTTGGTACGCCCTACGGGAACGTTGGTGACTTGCCTGCGGCATTAGCAGATACGAGAACGTTCGATACATTACCGGATACGACAAAAACAAGTTAAGCGCCCTAGCCAGATTAGTAAATCCCACAATGGCCGGGGTGCCTTTAAAAATTCCACCAGCAATAACTGCTTTTGCCACCAACTGCGGATGGCGCAGACTTAATGCTTGCAACAATACGCTCCCAAAAGAGAGCGTAACGAAGCTGGCCCGGACAATCTTTTCGCGTTGAAGTACCGCAACAATATCCTGGCAAATGAGGTCGAACGTATAACAATCGTAAGCGGGCTGAAGATTTTTTGATTTGCCATGGTCGCGCAGGTCGATCAGAAGAATCTGGAATGATTCCAAAAAAGCCGGGAGCTGCCAACGCCACGAGGAGATTCCACCCCCGGCACCGTGTAGAAATACCACCCATGGTAATGTGTCCTTTTTGTTAAGAACCCGGTAGTGAAGCATACTCCCGATAACTGACTTTCGGGCCAAATGTTTGCATCCCGGGCCGGAAACGTTTGGCGCGAAAAGACTTTGCCAACCTAAAAAAATATGTACCTTCGTTTCCGACCAAAAGTATTTTGTCTATGAAGTTTTCGGATATTCTTCAGCTCTTCCGCCAAGGAAAGGGCACTGCGCGCAGTCACATGAAGAATCTAATTGAGGTAGCCGCGGTAGATGGCAATTTCGAGGAGATTGAGTACGATCTGCTGAAGCAAATTGCGAAACGCAATAACGTCTCCACGGCTCAGTTAGAAGAGATCCGAAAAAATCCGGCGGGAATTGTATTTGAGGTTCCATCGGATGATAAGGAGCGCTTCTCCCAATTGTACGATTTGGTTCACATGATGACTGTCGACAAAAACATTCATGAGGAAGAACTCAAGCTTTGCAACTTGTTTGCGATCAAGTTTGGATATGCACGCGACCGGGTCAAGGAACTGGTGGAGACCTTGCGGTTGAATATCCTCAATGGCCAGTCGATAGACGAGGCCTACAAGCGGGCGGCCCTACTGCTTCAATGACCACCCTTTACGTACGCCCAGCCTTCTTCCTGTTTTGAGATCAGTTCAATCATAGCCGACGGAACCATGGCCGCGGTTGGTAGTAAGTCTTCGGGCTTTACTTTTCTGCGCTGCATGGTGTTTTGACAGGCTGCGAATACAACTCCTTTTTTGATCCACTCTTCCACGGCCGCTGCGGCTTTGGTTTTGGTGGCTACAAGTAGATCAAGTCCAGGCCCATGACACACCACTTCGATTTTGGCATCTGGCCACACGGCTCGAATATTTTTTACCTGACCCGTGACGGACGCTTGTGAAAGCGAATCGCTGTCGCTGAATTGCATCACCACCCGGTGCGAGGCAGTCTGTGCGGCAGCTATAAACGGAAGCAATAGAAAGACAAGAATTTTCATTTGGTTAACGATTTATAGAAATTTTCGATCGGAGGAAAGGGCCCGTACTTGTGTTGCGTTTCGGGAAATTCATCTATGTAGGGACCAAACGGGTGATCCAATGGTTTCGTGCCAAGCCGCGGCCAGTCTTGTGGAAACGTTTTTTGTCTGCGTGGCTGGCTGAGCACATAAGCTGCAATGTCCCACGCTTCCTCGGGCGTCAACAGTGGGCGTTCGAATGTAGCGCCCTGCGGCATGTTAGCATATACAAACCGGGCAAAGTTCGAGATGCGATATAAGCCTGCAGCCGTTGTGAAACTAGAGTCGCCCCACAACGGTGGGTAAACGAATTCCGCTTTCGCGGGATGCCGCACTCCTTGTCCGCTTTTCAAGTGGCACGATTCGCACTTGGTTTGAAAGGCGATTTTTCCTCGCAGCGTATCGGCCGCTCTTGGTAGATATGGAAGCGGGTATAAGCCCGACCCTTCCGCACGTTTTTGCGAAGGAACATCTTTACCTAGCCAATGGAAGTAGGCCACTAATGCGCGCATTTCGGCCGACAACGAATCGATGGGCGAACCGCCCAGGCTTCGCTCGATGCAATCGTTTACTCTTTTTTCAATACTCTCCAAGCCACCGGATCGATCACGAAATCGGGGATATAGCGAAGCCACTGAACCGTAGTTGTTGCCAAAAGGAACGGTGCCGCCTTTTAAATGACAATTCTGGCAATTCATGCCGTTCGAGATTTGTGCTACCGTACCCTGAGGGCCGAGGTAGTAGGATGTTCGGATAATCAAATCACGCCCGTACCGAATCAATGAATCTTTTGCAGTAAGGTTGGTGGTGTCGGGGGCAACCCATAAGGTTTGCTTTTGCTCAGTTGGCGCACAAGCGAGGAAGAAGCCCACCAACCAAACGGGTACCAACGTCCTCATCGAGTGTAGTTGGTAATAAACTCAAACGCTCGCACTTCCATCCAATTGAAATCCTGCCCTGCCAACGAGAACCCAACATGGCCGCCTTTGCTTGTGACCTGCAAATAAAGATGCGGGTGATCTGCAGCCAGGTCGCGTGGATAACAGGCCTCAGGCAAAAACGGATCGTTAGCGGCCGTTAGCAAAAGCAACGGCACACCTACTGCTGGTAGAAAGTTGCCACAAGATGCTTTTTGATAAAAGTCTTCGGCATCCGTAAAACCGTGTAGTGGTGCGGTGTAGAACGTATCGAAATCCTTGAAAGACCTAATTTGTCGAAAGTGAGCAGCCGTTATTTGTCCGGGTAGCCGCGCTTCCTTTGCTTCGATCTTCTTTTTAAGTTTTTGGAGAAAGCGCTTTCGGTAAAACGCACCCTGGGGGCGATCTAATTCCCGCGCACTCGAACCCAAATCGCACGGCACTGAAAAGGTTGCTGTGGCTTTCACAGCTCGCGGCAATTGATTTTTGTGTTCGCCGAGGTATTTGATGGTGAGGCTGCCACCGAGGCTAAAGCCAACCAATGCCACCGTGCGATAGCCTTTGGTGAGCGCGTAGTCGATTACGGCCTTTAAGTCATCGGACGCGCCGTGGTGGTAGAATCGCGGGAGCCGGTTGATTTCCCCACTGCAACCGCGGCAGTTCCAGGCGAGTGCATCCCAACCGCGTTGAAAGAAGTACTTCGCTACACCTTTACAGTAGTGGCGGTCGCTGCTGCCTTCGAGGCCGTGAGAGATGATCACCAGTTGGTCGTGACCACCTCGCAGCCAATCCAAATCTAAAAAATCACCATCTGCCAGTTCCAGTCGCTCACGGCTGTAAGCAATGCCATTAACTTTTCGGAATAGACTGGGAATGATCGTTTCGGCATGGCTGTTCCAAAGGTAGCGGGGCGCTCGGTAAGTGTCGGACGTAATCAGCGGCATGGATCAGCTATCCAATACATCGTGCCATTCGGGTGTTCGGTCAAACACCGATTTAGCAAACGGGCAGAGCGGTAAAATCCGCAGTTTGTTTTGCCGCGCATAATCCACTGCCGCTTTCACCAATTGCTTGCCGGCACCCTGGCCGCGCAACGCATCCGAAACTTCGGTGTGGTCGATGATCATTAACTGTGTGCCGGCCATCGAGTAGGTCATCGAGGCGAGTCGCTCGTTGGAGGAGGCCACAAAAAATTCACCCTTGGAATTACCGGTTTGATGTTCGATTTGCATGGTAGCGGGCACTCAGGCCAATCATCACCAAAAATAGAAACAATACCACGAATAACGCGAATCGCAATGACTGCCAGTCGGCCAAAAAACCAATGATGGGCGGGCCAAACAAAAATCCTGAATAACCCACAGTCGTTACCATGGCGAGCCCCACGCCCGGCGGCAAATCGGGTGCATTGCCGGCAATGCTGTAGGCAATCGGCACAATCACCGAGAGACCTAAACCTACCAGAAAGAACCCGACAATGACAATCAGCGGAACTGTTACGCTGATCGCCAAGGCCAATCCCACACAAGCAATCAGCCCACAATAGATCATTAGTTTTTTGTCGCCCAGCCGGATGCGCGCGCCATCGCCCAGAAGTCGCCCGATGGTCATTGCCAACGCAAACGCGGAGAGGCCGAGAGGCGCCAAGGCCTCACCCGATCGCGCGATGTTTTCCATGTAGTTGGTGCTCCAATCTGCCATGGCACCTTCGCCCAGCATACAGCAAAAAGCGATGATGCCAATGCTGATCATGGCGGTGTTGGGCAAGCGAAAAGCGGGCCCTTCCTTTTTAGCGATGGGCGCATCGTGGATGAGGTAGTAGCTGGCAAAAAAAGCAATCGCTACACTCCCAAGAGTGATTAAACCCAAGTGTACAAATAAGGTGCTCTGAAGTTTCGAGAAGAGTGAGCCCGTTGCTGCACCCATCATCATACCGATGCTGAACAAAGCATGAAAGGAAGTCATAATAGGCTTGCCGTGCTGTTGCTCCACCATCACGGCTTGCGCATTCATGGATACATCCAACATGCCGGCCGACACGCCCATCATGAAAAACAAAATCAAAAGCCCGTAGAAGGTACCCACCCACGGTACCAGAGGCACCAGCAGGCAATAAAAGAAAACCGAGAAAAGCGTGATTTTGCGACTGCCAAACTGAATGATGAACCAGCCTGTGAACGGCATCGCCAGGATGGCGCCACAGGAGGAGGCCAACAACACGAGCCCTAACGTGCCGTTGTCGAGCTGAAACATTTCCTGCACCCGCGGCAAGCGCGAATACAGGTTGGCATGTACAAACCCGTTCAGGAAAAAGACAATCTTAACAGCAATGCGTGCGTAGTTCACAATAATCCAAACCTTCAAGTAAACATGCCGGGCGCTATCATCAAAGCTGAATTTTGTTGGCAACGATTGCGAAGATTAAAAAAAGAAAGGGCCCTTTCGGGAGCCCTTTCTTTTAGGTTTATAACAAGCTACTTCGCGTAGGCTACGCTTCGCATTTCGCGGATCACGGTTACTTTTATCTGGCCGGGATACTGCATGTCTTTTTCAATCTTTTGGGAGATGGCAAAGCTGAGTTGGCTAGCGCGGTCATCGGTGGCTTTTTCAGCATCCACGATTACGCGCAACTCTCGGCCGGCCTGGATGGCATAGCACTTTTCCACACCTTCGAAACTCATGCCCAGGTTTTCCAGCTCTTTCAGTCGCTTGATGTATTGCTCCATCACTTCGCGTCGGGCTCCGGGGCGGGCTCCGCTGATGGCATCGCACGACTGGATGATGGGCGACAGGATGCTGGTCATTTCAATCTCATCATGGTGGGCACCAATGGCATTGCAGATCACGGGGTGTTCCTTGTACTTCTGCGCTAACTCCATGCCCACGATGGCGTGCGGCTTCTCCAACTCTTCGGGCCATACTTTGCCGATGTCGTGCAGCAAGCCGGCTCGTTTGGCTTGCTTCACGTTCAATCCCAACTCGGCCGCCATGATGGCACAAAGATTGGCCACTTCACGGGAGTGTTGCAGCAAGTTTTGACCGTAGCTGGAGCGGAAACGCATCCGTCCAACCATTTTCACCAACTCCGGGTGTAAGCCATGGATGCCGAGGTCGATGACGGTGCGCTCGCCAATTTCCACGATCTCGTCTTCGATGTTCTTGCTGGTTTTGGCTACGATCTCTTCAATCCGGGCCGGGTGAATGCGACCGTCTTGTACCAGGCGATGCAACGAGAGTCGTGCAATTTCCCTGCGCACTGGATCAAATCCAGAGATGATAATCGCTTCCGGAGTGTCGTCTACAATTATCTCCACACCCGTGGCCGCTTCAAGGGTACGAATGTTTCGCCCCTCACGACCGATGATTTTTCCTTTTATGTCGTCACTCTCAATATTGAATACCGACACGCAGTTTTCGATGGCGTGTTCGGTAGCTGTGCGCTGAATGGTTTGCACCACGATTTTTTTGGCCTCCTTGGTGGCGGAGAGCTTGGCCTGTTCCACGATATCCTTGATATGGGAGTTAGCACGACTCTGCGCTTCTTCCTTTAAGGATTCCATGAGTTGGTCGCGGGCCTGATCGGCCGTTAGTTTAGAGATGCTTTCCAGCAACGTGACTTTCTGTTCGTTGAACTTATCCAACTCTTCCTTGCGCTTGCGTACAAGATCGTGTTGATGCTGCAGGCTCTGGCGTTCTTCTTCCAGTTCTTGCTCTTTCCGTTTCAGGGTTTCGAGTTCTTTCGCTAACTGCGATTCGCGTTGCTTGATTTTTTGCTCGTTGGAGATGATGAAGTTTTTCTTTTTGTTGGCCTCTTCCTCAAACTCCTGCTTCATTTTAAGCAGTTTTTCTTTGGCCTCCAGAATCTTGTCTTTTTTCAGGGTCTCGGATTGGATTTCCGCTTCCTTCAAAATCAACGTGGCCTTTTCGCGGGCGGCTTCTTCATTTTTGCGGATTTTACGCTTGTATAGCAGCGAACCGATCAGGAAACTAAAACCTCCCGTGGCGACCGCACATATTAAAATAACAACTATCAGTTCCATGAGTACATGGTTTTAAGTGAAACATGTACCCGGACGCACCGAAGGGAGTGAAGAAACTACTGCAAGGCCTGCGAAACCAGCTGCTGGATGTGGTTCACTTTCTCGAAAACCGCCTGGTCTATTTCCTGATGGGTTTGTTCAGTTGCTTGTTTTTGCACCAAGCTATCGAATGCCACCATCGCTAACAGGTCTTGCTTATCGTCTATGCCGAATTGCTCACGGTAATATTTCAATTTTTCGTTGATGAGCTTTCCAGCCGCCCGCACGCGCTCCTCTTCGTGGCGCTTTACCTTCATGGGGTATTCACGGTCGGCAATTTTTATTTTTATGGAAAGATCCTCCATCAACGTGTTAATGATTACCTATCGACTGAGATGGGCGATACACTTATCAATTTCTTTGATGTATTCGTCCACCTTCTTCTTCAACTCCGAAACACTTCCGTCTTCCGGGTGTATTTGATCTACAATCTTAGTTATTTTTATCTGATTCTTAAAATTCGCCAACTGCTCATCACGGGTTCGTAAGCCGTCTTTTAAATCCAGGTTTTCAAGTTTCAACGTGCGAATCTGTTCTTTCAGGCCTTTGTGCTCGTTCAACAACAGCAAAACCTTGCGTTCCAGGCCGTTTAAGTTACTTTTCAAAATCTCTTGATCCATGTTGTGTGTTTTAACCGCCTCACCGGCTGTTTGATACTGCGTATCCGATAAAGTTAAAAGTAAAATAAATCCAGACTGCCTCCAAATTTTAGGAGGACAGCCTTGCTATTTGCGGATGATAGCCTGCATTTCTTTTTCAAAGGCAGCCATGAGCTTGTTCATCGTTGTCTCAATCTCTTCGTCCGTCAGCGTTTTGGTTTCGTCCAACAACGTGAAACCCAGGGCGTATGCTTTTTTGCCAGGCGGGATTTTGTCGCCCTGGTACACATCAAAGGCAACGATGTCGCGCACCAGCTTTCGTTCTGTTTTCTGAACCAACGCTTTGATGTCGGCAAAAGAAACAGCTTGATCCAGCACCAACGAAAGATCTCTGCGGACTTCGGGGAACTTAGGCACTTCCCGATACCGGAAGGCAGGCTGAGCAGCTGCAAATAAATGACTCAATTCCAACTCGGCATAAAACACATCTTGCTTTACGCCGAGGTCGCGTGCAATCGTGGGTTTTACTTTACCCACTTTCCCGATCATTTTTTTCTGCCACCACAGTTGCATGCCGTACTCCAGAATATCATCGCCTTGTAACTGCGTTTGCTCGGGCTGAATGGATGCGCGTTGCAAGATGTGCGCCACCTGTTGTGCCAGGTCATGATAACTGACGGAACGTGTGGCTTGCTGCCAGTTTTCGGATTGCCAATTACCGGCCATGTACAACGCTAATTGCTCTGCTTCATGATACTGGGTGTCTTCTTTCCAATAGATTTTTCCAAACTCGAAAAGTTTGAGGTCGCGTTGTTTGCGATTGATGTTATGCGCGCACACTTCCAAGCCGGTAAAAAGCATGGTTTGGCGCAGAATGCCCTGCTCCTCGCTCAGCTTGTTCAGAATTTCAACAGGTTGGCCTGCAGCGCGTACCGGATTTTTTTGTTGATAGGCTTGGTTGGTGAGCGAGTTGGTTAACACCTCATAAAACCCATTAGCCGTAAGCAACTCGCCCAGCGCATGGCGAAAACGATTCATGTCTTTGGCCGGGAAATTCGCCAGGAAATCGGTGCCGGCCTCTTCGCGTAGCGCAATGTTGTTGAAGCCGTAGATCCGAAGAATCTCTTCAGCGATATCGGCCTCTTGTGTTACGTCTACGCGATAGGGCGGGATCGACACCGTAAATGTATCGGCATCTTGTTGCACGGTTTGAATATCCAGACTTTCAAGAATGGAGATCTTATCAACCCTTTCGATTTTTTTTCCGAGTAACCGATCGATGTTTTTTTCCTTCACCAAGAGTGTGCGGTTTTCAATCGGCTTGGGATAAACATCAACAATATCGGAACTGATGTGTCCATCTGCCACTTCCTGAATCAATAGAGCTGCACGCTTCAGTGCAAACACGGTCATGTTCGGATCCGTGCCGCGTTCGAAACGGAACGAGGCATCTGTTTTAAGCTGGTGATAGAGCCCCGTTTTGCGAATCGAGTCAGGGGAAAAACAGGCACTTTCCAAAAAGATGTTTTTGGTCTCGGCCGAAACACCCGAATGCAATCCGCCAAAAACACCTGCGATGCACATGCCTTTACCGCTGCCATCGCAAATCATCAGATCGGTGGCTGCCAGCTTGCGCACTTTTCCATCCAGCGTTACAAACGGGGTGTCTTTTTCCAACGACTTTACAACTACTTTTTTGCCCGCAATTCGATCGGCATCAAATGCATGCAACGGTTGGCCCAGTTCATGCAACACAAAGTTGGTAACGTCCACAACATTGTTGATGGGCGAGAGCCCGATGGCTTTTAAGCGATTTTGCAACCAAATGGGAGATTCGTGCACGGTTACCCCGGAAATGGTAACCCCGGAATAACGTGGGCAAGCCACCGGGTTTTCAACCACTACTGGAATCGTCAACGTGCTAGCGCTTGTTTTGAACTCTGCAACGTCTGGCAATCGAAGTGACGAGCCGGTAACCGCACGCAGATCGCGGGCTACGCCAATATGGGAGGCCGCATCCGCACGGTTCGGTGTCAACCCGATTTCGAAAACAAAATCAGATTCAATATTGAAGAAGGTAGCGGCTGGCGTGCCATTTGGTAAGTTTGTCTGGAGTACGAGAATGCCAGCGTGGTCAGCGCTTAAACCTATTTCGTCCTCGGCGCAAATCATACCTTGCGAAACCTCGCCCCGAATTTTTGTCTCTTTAATGGTGAAAGGCTCACCGGCAAATGGATATAGGGTAGCGCCGGGTAAAGCCACTACCACTTTTTGCCCTGCGGCTACATTGGCCGCCCCACACACAATAGCAGCCGGTTGATCGGTGCCCACGGCTACGGTTGTTACCGAAAGCTTGTCGGCATTGGGATGCTTGGTGCACGTAAGCACTTCACCGATCACAAGACCCCGCAACCCGCCCTTGATAGTTTCAAACGCTTCGATGCTTTCCACCTCCAAACCTGTGCCCGTCAGTCGTGAGCCAGTTTGCTCCGGACTTTCTTTTACATCAATGTATTGTTGCAGCCAGCGGTAGGAGATTTTCATGGATGAGATGTGGAAAATTGGGCAAAAATAATCGAATTGAGCAAGGCAGCCAAGAATACGCGTGGGCTCAAGAATTTGAAAAATCATACTTGCGCCTGGTCAATTCAGTTAGGCTATTCATGAGCAAACAGGCACCACTCGTTAAACTGATCGGTTTGGTACACAACGTTCATGAACCTTTGCGATCAAATCAAAAATCTCAAAGCTCATGTATTTCAAATCTATTTCCCAAAAGTTACTCACGGGCCTGCTCGCCATCAGCTTTCTCGTGTTACCATTTGCCTGCGAAGATGAAGAACCCGCTCAGCCGCAGCCGGCCATCACCTCCCTGAACATAACCGAGGGCGAAGTTGGTACGGATGTTACCATTACGGGAACCAATTTTGGTGCTGTGGTCGCAGAAGTTTC
Source organism: Cyclobacteriaceae bacterium (assembly GCA_044339555.1). Classification (GTDB taxonomy): domain Bacteria; phylum Bacteroidota; class Bacteroidia; order Cytophagales; family Cyclobacteriaceae; genus ELB16-189. The sequence continues at coordinate 15,788 of JBIIVI010000045.1, forward strand.
GGTAACATTCAACGGAACACCCGCGACGGTTAAATCTGTAACCAACACACAAGTTGTGGCGCCTGTACCTGCCGGGGCTTCGTCCGGAGCGATTAAAGTTAAGGTAAAGACGTTGGAAGTAACCGGACCAAACTTTACAGTCCTGGCACCCATTACGGTTAGTGTACAGCCATTCACAACAAGCCTTAACGAGAACCCTTCGGCAGGGGCCGTGATTGGAACCATGACGGCCGCAACCAACCGGGGAAGTATGACGTACGCATTCACATCGCAATCCGTTGCAAATGCAATGGCCATCAATACTAGCACCGGTCAATTTACAGTGGCAACCCCGGCCGCATTCGATCACGAGGTGAATGCGTCCATTACAGCTGTAGTCACAGTATCAAACGGGGCCGAACGCGCCACCGCCAACGTAACGGTTACAATAGCCAACGTAGCTGAAGTGAATATCTCCAATTTTACTGGGTCTATTGCAGAAAATCCGGCAGCAAATGCCGTGATCGGGTCGGTTACATCCGAGTCCTCAGGGGGCACGTCTGCATTCGCAATCACCACCCAATCGATTTCAGGTGCTATCGCGATTAATAGCACCAATGGCCAACTCACCGTTGGTTCTGCGGCTGCGTTTGATTTTGAAGTGAATCCCTCATTAACAGCTACCGTGACCG
>JBIIVI010000329.1:0-3598 GCA_044339555.1 Cyclobacteriaceae bacterium
GTTTTTTGCCTGAAAGTCTTTCCAGGTAAACTCACTGTCTTTCGTCTCGGGCAGGTTGGTGAGGAGTGCGTACCGAAGGATATCTGGCTTGTCGGGAAACTCCGCCAGGTAGTCGTGCATTTCAATCGACCAACCGCGACTGGTGCTCATCTTGTCGCCCTCCAGGTTCATAAATTCATTGGCGGGCACATTTGCGGGCACAATAAACCGGTTAGACGCGTGCAACATGATCGGGAAGATGATGCAATGGAATACGATGTTGTCTTTACCGATGAAGTGCACCAATTGGGTATCGGGCGACTCCCAATATGCCTTCCAATCATCTGCCTGCACGTTCGTAAACTCACGCTGTGGCGTTGCATATTGGGTCGAGCCTGTGCTCAATTCTTGAAACAACGCGCGTGTGGCGGAGATATAGCCAATAGGTGCATCGAACCACACATAAAGCACTTTACCGGCTGCATCGGGCAGCGGCACCTGAATACCCCAGTCGAGATCGCGCGTCATGGCGCGGGGTTGCAGGCCCGCTTCGATCCACGATTTACATTGCCCATACACGTTGGGTTTCCAGTCGCGTTCGTGGCCCTTCAATATCCATTCGCGCAGCCAAGGCTCATGGTTTTGCAGGGGCAGGTACCAATGCCGCGTGGGCCGCAAGACGGGAGGTTGGCCGGAAAGGGTGGAACGGGGGTTGATCAACTCGCCGGGGCTGAGGGTAGACCCGCATTTTTCGCACTGGTCGCCATAGGCGTTGGTGTGGCCACACTTGGGGCAAGTACCCACAATGTAACGGTCGGCCAGAAACGTATTGGCTTGTTCATCAAAATACTGCTCGCTGGTTTCTTCGGTCAGCAACCCTTTGTTATAGAGGTTCAGAAAAAACTCCTGCGAGGTTTGATGATGCAGTTTTTCGCTGGTGCGATGATAGATGTCGAACGAGATGCCCAGTTGTTGGAAGCAATCGCGAATAAGGGTGTGATACTTATCGATAATGGCCCGGGGCGTGGTTTTTTCTTTTAGTGCCTGGTTGGGGATGGCGGTGCCGTGTTCATCGCTGCCACACACGAAGATTACATCGCGCTGTTGCAACCGCAGGTAGCGCACATACACATCGGCCGGAATGTAGGCACCCGCCAAATGGCCAATATGCTTGGGACCATTGGCGTAAGGAAGCGCGGCCGTTACGGTATATCGTTTTACAGAGGAACTCATTCAGGAAAAATCTGCCCAAAAAAAAGACGTGCAAAGATGCGAATTGTTATGGACTTACGGCAGCGTTAGAGCACCTCGTCTGAGAGTGCCTGCATGCGGGCGCGGATGAGTGCTTCTTGTTTTGACTTTTCCTCGCGGAGGCGCTGCACCTGGTCCAGCCGCTGCTGCAGGTTGGGGTGAAGCAGCAAGGAAAATACCGTGTGGCCCTGCTCGTTTTTGGCGTAACTTAACTTGCCAAAGATGCGGGTGGCGCTAAGCTTGGCGAGGTAAAGGCCAATGCCCCCGGTTTCGGAGCGCTCGGAGGCGCGCACAAACATGCGGAAGAGCTGCTCTTGCGGCATGTCGGGGATGCCGATGCCATTATCGATTACATGCACCAGCACGGCATGCATTTTTTGTTCTACCTGGATATTGACAAACGGTTGAATCCGCACACTTTCCGATCGGTACTTGATGGCGTTACTCACCAGGTTCTCGAGGCAGGTCTCAATCAGGGCCGCATCAGAAATCAGCTGCACATCTCCAACCAGATCGATAGAAACATGAACTCTGCCGGGCGGCAGTAGCGCAGTTTGGCGGGCGATAATGCCGTTGAGAACGTCGTGCAGATCCACCCGGGTAGGCTGAAGCTCACCGCGGCTGATTTGATTGATTTTGGCCATTTTCGACAGGACCACGTTAAGTTTGGAGGCCGTGCCATCAATTTGGTGCAGATAATTGCTGGCCACGGGCTCCGTTACCTCCAGTTTACCGAGGTGAGCCAGCCCGAGCAGGCTGGCCAACGGCCCCCGGATGTCGTGCGAGGTTTTGTAAATAAAGTAATCCAACTCCTCGTTGGTGCTAACGAGCGATTGGTTGATCTCAGCCAGATCCTTCGTTCGTTCTTCCACTAATTGATCCAACTCGCGGTTTACTTTACGGAGGGCGTTCTGCACTTCGTACAACTGTTTGTTTTTTACAGACAGGTCGGTTCGCTTGCGCTGCAGCTCACGCGAAAAGCGGAAGAGCAAATACGTGAGGGCAATTCCCAAACAAGCAATAATGGTGATGAAGATGGTCTGCAGGCGCTGGCGTTGGATGACTTCTTCTTTGAGTTGGAGGATTTCACTTTGTTCGCGGATGGTCTTGAGGTTGGCGCGTTCAGCGTAATCAGTTTCAACACGGGAGAGATCTTTCAAAATGGTCTCGTTGATTGATTTTTTATAGAGCACAATATAGTTTCGCGAGTACTCTAACGACTCTTGAAAACGAGCGCCTGCCTGATAAAAGTCGGCCAGTGTCTGATACAACTCTAGCTGGACTTTCGAATATCCGGTTTCTTCAATTAATCTCTCTGCTTCTTTCAGGTACGCCTCCGATACTCTTCCCGAATTGTCCTTTTGATCTACCTTAGCTAAGTAAATCAGATTTAGTGCAATAAACGGGATGTTATTTTGAGTTCTTGAAATTTCCAATGACGCGGAAAAGGCATCGCGCGCCTGAGCAATTTTGTTTGTCTGCAAACAAGCTATACCAAGGCTATTCATCGCCTCACGCCTTATCTCATCACCACAACTCTTTCCACACAATTCCATCGCTTCATTTATTCGAGAAATTGCCTTTTCAAAGTCGTTTAGTGAGATATAACAAAGCGCCATGTTAATCAATAGCCGATCATTGTCAACTAGATCCTTTATCCTGTTTTTAATTTCTAAGCAACGTTCATAAAAATCAATTGCTTTTTGGTAATCAGTCATTCGGTAGTAAACCAAGCCAATATTGTTCAACGCAATACTGATGTCTAACTCATTACCTTCTTCTTCGCGCAGCACTAAAGAACGAAAATGAAACTCAAGGGCTTTTGGATAGTCACCAACGTCCGTGTAGGCAAGGGCTATGGAGTTTAGAATAAATTTTGTCTGTGCTTTGACCTCGGAATTGGCCTGATCCTGTTGTGCAATCAAAAGTGCTTCTTGGAGTATTTCAATAGCTTGCGCATACTTTGCCAAATTCATCAACGCATACCCTTTCATCCTATAAGACCGAATGGCAAGCAGTGTGTCTCGGCTCTCAACCGCTGTTTTTACAGCCTCGTCAGCAATTTTGAGAGAGCGATCATAGTCAATTTCACTGTAAAGGATAAACAGTTCCCTTAAAGCGTCAAACCGGGCTGCCCCCCTTAACGTCTTCAAACTAGTTTCGAGGGAATCTATATGTGCAGTGTTCTGGGCTTCCGCATTTTGAAAGCAGGCAGCCGTCAACAGTAGACAAACGACTACGCTAAAGCACGCACGTAAACTTGTTTGGTATTTCATCAAAAAAAAACGAACCACCATTCAGAAGTTTGAGGAGTCAAAGATGTAGAATTTATTTAAACCCTAAACATAAGATAAAGCCATGAAAAAAG
>JBIIVI010000330.1:0-3584 GCA_044339555.1 Cyclobacteriaceae bacterium
TAGAAAAACACCTCTGGCATTTGCCGGGGGTGTTTTTTTTGACACATCCATCCCACACTTTTGGCTTGGGCCAGCGGATGTTTGTGCCCTATCTGGTTCAAGCGTCACGTGCGTCACGCTTGGACCGTTACCCAGTGTGCATTTTTTCCAGTTGGCTTTACTTGTGGTCAGTGTTTTCGCAACCCTGCAAAAGCGACTAGAGGCAAAGGCCAAGTTCCATTGGTTCCGACGCGACATAAACAAAAAAGGCTGCCTTGCGGGCAGCCTTTCTTTGTATCTGAAATCTGTTCTTAACCTAACTTAAAGGTAATCGGCAACACCATTTTTTGGCGCACCGGCTTACCGCGCTGCTTGCCAGGGGTCCAGGCGGGAGCGGCTTGTACAACGCGAAGTGCTTCTTCATCGCAGCCTGCACCAATTCCTTTGATCACTTTCGCTTCGGTAATGGAACCGTCTTTGCCCACTACGAATTCCACAAACACTTTTCCTTCTACACCCATTCTTCGCGCCTGCGCGGGGTATTTGATCTTGTCGCCCAGGTATTTGTTCCAAACCGAGTAGCCACCTTTAGGGCCGGCCGGTTCTTCTACAATAGTAAATACTTCGTCAACTTCTTCTTTGGGTTCTTCCGCCTGAATAACAATCTCCTCCACCTTGGTTTCTTCCGAGGCTTCGGCATCAAACTTTACCTGAATTTCTTCTTCAATCTCCTCTTCATCGGGTACTTCCACGATCTGAGGTTGTTGAACTACCGGCTGTGGTGGCGGGGGCTGCTCGGTGGGCGGCACTTCCATCACATCTTCAAAAACGTTTACGTTTTTGCCAGCCAAATCCATCAATGTTTCATCGTACTGCTTCCACTCAAAAGCAGTGAGGGTAATACCCATGGTGAGCAATAAGCCGATGCTGAAATAGAAGGAAGACTTCTTTGTGAGATCGGCCTTGTCGGACTTCTTCAGTTCCATTGTTTTTCGTCAGATTTAAGTTTTCAAATATAGCTATAGAATAGAAAACGGGATAATTAGTCACTTAAAAAGATAACATTTTGAAAATTCTGTTACGGCAGAATTTACTTTCGATTGCCGTAGAATAAAGTAAAGAAAGCGGTAGGAAATACCGCTGAGTTTTTGGTGGTGGGCATTAACTCTACCTGACTGAAGTAGGCGTCTATCAGAAAGCCAACCTCAAAACCCGCCACCTGGCTTTTGATGGTACCCATCTCGAAGTTAAGTGCGGCCTTGACATTGCCACCCAGCTGGATGCGGGATTCGGCAATGCCCTGGAATAAGTTTCCGGTGCCGAGAATATCCGAAAATGGAATATTGGGATTGTACTGCACGTTGGTGGTTTGGGTAAACACATCGGGAGCTGTTCTGCGTTCGATGTAATAGGGTGCTACAATACCCAAAGACGGTCCGGCTGCAAATACGGCTTTTACTTCCACTCCTTGTTGGGGGGCTTTTGCGAATAAGATAAAATCGCGACCGTATTGAGGGCGGAGAGCATACAGATAATTGCTCTTACCGAAAATGAAAAAATTGCCCGTGATGCCAGAACTTCTCCGCACTTCCTGCGAATGCTTCACGTTCATGATTTCCAGGCCGTAGGTTTCCAGCACGCGATCGGAGAGTTTGCGTGCTTTTTTGAATGCAAAACCACCAATCAAGCCACCTGAGGTGTTTTTGTTGATACCCCACGTGAATTCCGATTGATAATCGTAGCTATCGGAGGTTTGGGCATACGCCCAAATGCCGGCCAGCATAAAACCCAAAAAAACGATGAAACGATACCCCTTCATGAAATCAAAACCCCAACGTTGTGATAAATTTAGATTTTAATTCGTTAACACAAAAACCGGAAGATTAGTTATGGCCATTACGATGAAAGGGCGCTACGACGGGCAACTACGTACCGAATTGCAACATTTGCCCTCGAAGACGAACGTACTCACCGATGCTCCGCCCGATAACCACGGCCGTGGCGAGGCCTTTAGCCCCACCGATCTGGTAAGTGCCGCGTTGAGCAGCTGCATGATGACGTTGATGGGCATCGTAGCCGAACGAGAAGGCATCGATATAACGGGCATGACGTCTGACATCGAAAAAATCATGGCCAGCCACCCCCGAAAGATTTCGGAAATCCGCATCACCTTTTCGCACCCTTCGCTGCAAGCCACCGATATCCAAAAGCAAAAGCTGATTCAGGCAGCGCGTACCTGCCCTGTAGCATTGAGTCTTTCCGAAAGCATCCGCCAGGAAATTACGTTCAATTTTTAGGCACCGCCTCGGCAATCGTTCGCCAATCGATCTCGAAGTGCGACCAATGTTGCACCACTTGGCCCTTGTCTACCAGAATGGCCTGGGGTGACTCATGGTGTACGACCAGCGCTTCTGCAAGGTGATTCGAAACAGTGCGAAATTGGATGAGGTCTATGTAGACCGGAATAACATTCAACTCCGGCTTCCAATTCCTTTCCAGCCGATTCAATACGGTAGCACTAATCGAGCATCGAATGCTGTGCTTAAAAAACAATACCGGCTTTTTGTACGATTGTTGAATGTACTGATCGATTTCCGGCACCTGTTCAACGCGATTCCACTCCATCTCCGAACGATTAAACTCTTAAACTCTAACAAACGCTAATCATACCATAACCCAATTTCGCGCTTATCGTATCGCGGCTTGCGTACCTTCTGTTTCAAGTGCCCGGGTTGGGTTTCGCTGCGTTTGAAATTTTTTGCCCACCACAATTTTACGTTGGTCAAGAACGGCCGATTTTCTGGTTGGGTGGAAGGTCGACCGTGAGCAAATCGTGCGTCCGGGTGCAATCGGCCATCCTGGTAGCGTTTCACTTTCATTTCGCCTCGGTAGCTTTCAATTTTTGCATACGCCTTGCCGTAGTATCGCACATCCAGCGCCAACTGGTGGCTGTTAGGGTTGTGCCGGAACGGGAATCGTTGTTTGGTTCTTCCGCCAAAAGAGGACGCCTGATTCCAATCGCGAGTTGGCGCGATGGTTTTGAGCGCATTTCGGTTCGCGGAGGGACTGCGCTTGTAATCCCACGTAACTCGGGCCCCGCGCACACTGGTGGAGGCTTTTCTAAATGAAGCAGAGGGCGCTACCACGGGCCGGGATTCATCCGCAGCCGAAGGATTTTGGCGGTAGTTTTTCTGGCGTACACCCCCCGAGAACGAATAGGCTTTTTGCATGTCGCGACTGGGTACAATACCGGGAAGGGCGCCTGCAACCTCGATTTCTTTTTTGCCAGTCTTTGGCCGGCGCACCCGTACCTGTAGTTTGTCGGCTTCGGCTACCTGATCGGTTGGAGTTCTCTTTTTGATGGATTGCTCGTTGGCTAGTGGATTTTGTTTGTACCCGCGCTTCACCTTTAGCAAACCCGAGTAGCCGGCCATCTTGGCTTCGTTTGAGGTGGGGAGCCGCGGATCGATGGGCTTTTCATCATTGTTCCACAGGCGGCCACTTACGCTGCCGCCCCCTTTCTTCGGTTTTTTTGCTTTGATGAATCCAGTAAATTCTCCGCCTTGATCTTCAAAATCCCAGAGCTTGTTAATATCAATCTTGCC
>JBIIVI010000331.1:0-3583 GCA_044339555.1 Cyclobacteriaceae bacterium
GGGGTGTTCAAGGGTGAGCGCATCAACCAAACGGAAAACCGGGCGGTGCTGCATACCGCCCTGCGTAACCGCGCAAATACACCGGTGCTTGTGGATGGCGAAGATGTGATGCCCGCGGTGAACCAAGTGCTGGCACAAATGGAATCGTTCTCCAACCGCTTGTTGTCTGGCGAATGGAAGGGCTCTACCGGCAAACCGATTACCGACATCGTGAACATTGGCATTGGCGGTTCCGACCTGGGTCCGTTAATGGTGTGTGAGGCGTTGCGGCCTTACCATGGACGCATTCGCCCACACTTTGTATCCAACATTGATGGTACACATCTGGCCGAGACGCTGAAGAAAGTGTCGGCCGATACAACCCTGTTCATCATTGCTTCCAAGACTTTTACCACGCAGGAAACGATGACTAATGCGGAGTCTGCCAAGAAGTGGTTTCTGGAGCAAACAAATGGCCAAGGTGATGTCGCCCGCCACTTCGTGGCCGTATCTACCAACGCAACGGCTGTGAAAGCTTTTGGCATTGACACCGCCAACATGTTCGAGTTTTGGGATTGGGTAGGCGGCCGCTACTCATTGTGGTCGGCCATCGGGCTGCCGATTGCGTGCACGATTGGCTTCCCCCACTTTGTCGCGTTGCTGGAAGGTGCCCATGCGATGGACGAACATTTCCGTACCGCGCCGCTTGCGCAAAACCTGCCGGTGGTATTGGCCTTGATTGGCATTTGGTATGTCAACTTTTTTGATGCCGCTTCCGAAGCGATTCTGCCTTACGATCAATACCTGCACCGCTTTGCCGCCTATTTTCAACAAGGGAACATGGAGAGCAACGGCAAATCCACCGACCGCAACGGGCAACATGTGTTGTACCACACGGGCCCGATTATCTGGGGTGAGCCGGGTACCAACGGTCAGCATGCGTTCTACCAACTCATCCATCAGGGTACACATTTGATTCCCTGCGATTTCATTGCGCCCGCCATCAGTCACAATCCATTGGGCGATCACCACGAAAAACTGATGTCGAATTTCTTCGCACAAACCGAGGCGCTTATGATTGGCAAATCGCAGAACGAAGTGGAGGCTGAGTTGAAGAAGGCCGGCATGAGTGAAGAACAAATTGAATTTCAAGCACCGTTCCGGGTGTTTAACGGCAATCGTCCGACTAACTCGATCGTATTCCGACAACTTACGCCTCGTACGCTGGGAAGTTTGATCGCGATGTACGAACACAAAATTTTTGTTCAAGGTGTGATCTGGAATGTTTTCAGTTTTGATCAGTGGGGTGTGGAATTGGGCAAAGTGCTTGCCAAAAAAATTCTTCCGGAACTACAGCAACCGGGCGAGGTGAGCAGTCACGATGGATCTACAAATGGATTGATCAACTATTTCAAACGATTGAGAAGCCGCTAGCCACTAACATGGCTTGGATTACGAAACCCTTCCCGTATTTTTAGCACCTGTTTAATTTCTGAATGAGTAAAGCCATACAAAAGATCGCGGTGTTTACTTCGGGTGGCGATGCCCCCGGAATGAACGCCGCCATCCGCGCAGTGGTGCGTGCTGCCACCTATTATAAGAAGGACGTTTTCGGGATCATGCGCGGCTACGAAGGCATGATTGAGGATGAGATTGTGAAACTGGGCTCTCGTTCTGTGGGTAATATTCTGCAGCGCGGGGGCACGATTTTAAAGACGGCCCGCAGCGAAGCGTTTCGGACGGTGGAAGGGCGCGCGAAGGCCATTCAAAATCTGAAGAAGCAAGGTATTGATGGCGTAGTGGCCATTGGGGGCGATGGTACGTTCACCGGCTTGCATAAACTCTACGAGGAGTACGGGCTGCCCACGATCTGCATTCCGGGCACGATTGATAACGATTTAGCAGGAACGGACTTTACCATTGGCTACGATACCGCTACAAATACAGCGGTGGAGGCCATTGATCGCATCCGCGATACGGCCTTGTCCCACAACCGCCTGTTTTTTATTGAAGTGATGGGCCGCCACTCGGGCTACATCGCCATCAACAGTGGTATTGCCGGCGGTGCAGTGGCAGTCATTATTCCGGAAGAACAGATGTCGTTCGAGTCGCTCTTTAATCTTTTGCAGGAGGGCGGAAAAACCAATAAGAAATCCAGTCTCGTAGTAGTAGCCGAAGGCAGCAAACTAGGAAGTGCTAACGATCTCGCAAAAATGGTAGCTGAGCGATCGAACTATTTTGATATCAAAGTAACGATTCTGGGTCACCTCCAACGGGGCGGGTCGCCCACCTATTTCGATCGGGTGCTTGCCAGCCGTATGGGCATTGCGGCCGTAGAAGGTCTGCTGCAAGGAAAGACCGATGCCATGGTGGGCATTCGCAACAATCAGATGGAGTACAATCCCTTCCACGAAGTGATCGGCCATCCGCATGAGATTGATGCAGAATCGTTGCGCATTGCAAAAATCTTATCCATTTAACCATGAAGGCGGTAGCACACGGAACAATTCGTCCGACTGGCCTGGTCACCAGCGGTTGGGTATGGCAGAGATCGCCTCTCCAAAAAATAACACGCGCATGAAAGAACTAACCGTTGGCATTGACATTGGCGGCACGAACACCAAATTCGGAATAGTAGATCGCGAAGGCCATGTGTATCACCAGGGCAACATTGCCACCACCGACTACGAAGAGTTTAATGATTTTTTTGATGGCATGGCCGATACCATGCGCGAGGCCATCCATTTCCTCCCTAAAGACACGCGTGTGGTGGGCATTGGCGTGGGGGCCGCCAACGGGAATTACTACAACGGTACCATTGAGCGGGCCACGAATCTGAAATGGAAAGGGGTACTGCCGTTGGCCAGTATGTTTACCAAAGAGTTTAACGTGCCGTGCTTGCTAACAAACGATGCTAACGCCGCGGCCGTGGGCGAGATGATTTACGGCAAGGCCAAAGGCATGCGCGATTTCGTGATGATCACGCTGGGCACCGGCCTGGGGAGTGGATTTGTGTGCAATGGCGAGTTGGTGAACGGACGCCATGGCATTGCGGGCGAAGTTGGCCACACTTCTGTAAATCCCAATGGCCGCGATTGCAATTGCGGCAAACGCGGTTGCCTGGAAACATATGTGTCCGCCACGGGTATTCGCAGAACGGTATATAAATTATTGGCCGATCACTTGGAGCCGAGCGAACTGCGCAGCATCAGCTTTGAAGACCTCAATACCAAGATGATTACAGAGGCCGCCCTTCGCGGGGATGTGGTCGCGTTACACGCCTTTGAATACACTGGCCGCATTCTCGGAATGAAACTGGCCGAAACGGCCGTACACACCGATCCGGAGGCCATCTTCCTTTTTGGTGGATTGACCCTTGCCGGGGATTTAATCTTCCAGCCCACCATCAAACACATGGAAGAAAATCTGATGCCGCTGTATCGTGGCAAAATCAAAGTGCTGGCCAGCGGACTTTCCAATCAAGCAGCCCCGATCCTGGGTGCCAGCAGTCTCGTGTGGGATTACCTCGACAAACAGAAAGAAAAAAAAGTAATCGCGTAAGCCATCTGCGTGAAGCGATTTCTAAACGCGCAGCCGACAGATT
>JBIIVI010000332.1:0-3578 GCA_044339555.1 Cyclobacteriaceae bacterium
TTCCCCTGCTCGGACAAATTCCGCTCGTGCAATCCATCCGCGAAAGCGGAGACAGCGGCTTACCCGCAGTGATGAAAGGCGGTCCTACTGCCGAGGCATTTCAAGCGCTGGCCGAATCGTTGGCGCGCCAGATTGCCATTCGAAATGCTAACTTTACTCAAACCAAGCGGGTAGAAATCACGACTGCATAAAACAATGGCCACCCGAACCCTTTCCCGAAACGAGTTGTTGGATCGCGTTGAAGCGTCATTGGATGCCATTCGCCCGTATCTGGAAGCGGATGGCGGCAACGTGCGCGTGTCGGAGATCACAGAAGAAAAAATCTTGCGACTGGAGTTTATGGGCAACTGCGGTACCTGCCCGATGTCGACCATGACGTTTAAAGCCGGTGTGGAAGACGCCGTGAAAAAAGCCGTACCCGAAATTAAATCCATCGAGGTAGTAAACCTCACCCCCTTCCAATAATCCAACGGTTACCGCTGCCTCGCCCTTCGCATGTAGATGTGAGGTAAAATATGTATTTTTCAAATCTTTGCTTGGATTGAATGACGCGAAAACTGCGGCTCCTGTTTGGGTTGGCGATGTGGCTGGTGACTGCGGGGGCGGGGGCACAAGAGCGTTGCGGATTTGATGCGCGTGAACAGAAGTTGCGCGAAAACAAACAAACCGTGGAAAGTCCTAAAGACTTCGAGCGATGGATGCAAAGTCGCCTGCTAGACCGCTACCTGTACCAAACCACTGAAACCCAGTCCACCGCGCAAATCCCTGTTGTGGTACATGTGATCCACAATGGTGTCGGTAGCCCGAGCTACATCCCGAAAGCTCAGGTGCTTTCGCAGATAAAAGTTCTCAACAACGATTTTCAACGACTCAACGCGGATCGCACCCAAACCCCTGCTGTCTGGCAGCCCATTGCCGCCGGCATGGACATACAGTTTGTACTCGCCAAACGCGATCCGCTCGGGCTGCCTTCGGATGGAATTGTTTACACCCGCGGAAACAAATCAAGTTACGATCTGCTAACGGACGAGCCTCTTTACAAAGCCTTGAGCTATTGGCCGGCCGAGCAGTACCTGAACATCTGGGTGGTGGCCACACCCGCTACCTCCAATCTGATCGGGTTGGCCTCGTTCCCGCAATCTACTTTACCCGGCCTGGACGAAGCCAACCTCAACCGGCTTACCGACGGTGTCTCACTCGATCACAAAGTCTTCGGCTCTATTGACGATGGACCTTTTGTGTTGGATGCCCGTTTCAACAAAGGCCGAACGCTTACACATGAGGTAGGGCATTTCTTTGGCTTGCGCCACATCTGGGGCGATGTAACCGGCTGCAACAGCACCGACTTTGTGGATGATACCCCACGCAGTCCTTCCGCCACTCGCGGTTGCCCCAATCATCCGTTGAATAACAACTGCGGCGGCCAAACGATGTTTCAAAATTACATGGACTTGTCGGACGACCCGTGTATGAATCTGTACACATCCGGGCAGGTTGGCCGCATGAACATCGTGCTCCAGAATAGCCCGCGTAGAGCCAGCCTCGTTACCTCACCGGGCTCCGTGGCGCCTGTTCGTGTCAACAACGATTTGCTTGCACTTTCGTGGGAAAACCCAACGGCCAACGAGTGCGTAGGAACTCCACCGGCAAGTGTTCGCGTCATTAATGCAGGCCTCAATACAATCACTTCTGCCACCGTTCGGGTTACCGTGAATACTACAGTGGTGGAAACACGGAATGTGACACTCACGTTGGATACGCTGGCAGCTACAACCATCCAACTCAATCCACTTTCACTTCCAACCGCTGGAAACTACCAACTTTCTTTTGACGTGATCAGCGTGAACGGCAGTGTTGACGGCAATACTGTGAACAACAAAACTGAAACGAGCGTTCTGGTGGAGACTCCGGTGGCGTTGCCGCAGTTCGCGGACTTTGAGTCAGGCGCGCAAGGTTGGACCTCGCTCAATCTTGATAATGACAGCTTCAATTGGTTGCGAAAGGTGGCCCCGCAAGGGTCGCCTTCCAACCAGGCATTCTCATCCGACTTTTACAACAACACTTCAGTTGGGTCGCGCGACTTACTACTGAGTCCGGTGATTGATCTCACTACCGCCACCAGTGTGTTGTTTCGGTTTGACCGAGCGTATGCGCGATTTCCCGGCAACAATCTGGATACGTTGCAAGTGGTTTTCTTGGAGGGCTGTTCAATTGATCCCAGTAAGGCAACCGTATTCTATCGCAAAGCCGGAAGCACGTTAACAACCGCCAGCGACATGAGTGCTCCGTTTACACCAAGTGGGGTAAGTCAGTGGACGAAAGACATTGTGGCCTTGGGCGATCTATCGGCCCGGCAACGCGGTCGACTTGGTTTTTTTGCTGTAAACGGCAATGGTAATAACTTGTACGTAGACAATGCCGAGGTTTTAACAGGCAACATTAACGACCTGGCATTGCTGGCGTTGGAAAGTCCGGCTCCGGTGTTTTGTGTGCCGAATGTGCAACCACGGCTCCGGGTACAAAACCTGGGTACTCAAACGGTGACCCGATTGCAAATTGCAGTTACTGTCGGCAGTGCTACCACTTCGCAAACCTTTCAAAATATCAACCTTGGATCGGGCGAAAGCCGCGTGCTCACCCTAAATGCATTGGCGCTCAGCCCGGGCCCTCAAAGCGTACAGTTCAGCATCTCCAATCCCGATCAACCGATAGATGAAATTCCAGGCAATAACATTCTCACGCGAAATTTGGTAGTCGGTAGGCAGGAGGATCGTATTCCCCTGCGACAAAAATTCGAAACCGGCTTTGGAAATTGGGTGACACAAAACGAGGCGGGGCTAGCACCGTGGGCCCTCACTGGCACCAACTTCAGCCAATCGGCCGTGTACCCCAAAAACTCCCGGGCGGGTGCGGAAGCGTGGCTCGTGTCGCCCGTTTTGAACTTAACGCGATTCAATGAAGCCTCCGTATTCTTTGATGTAAGCTATGCCCGTACCGCTACCGCCAAAGACAAATTAAAAGTATTGGCTTCTGAAGATTGTGGGGTAAACTTTAACCAAGTGTTGTTCAACCAGTCGCTCGATGAAATCGCGGTAGCCAACAGTACCATCACGTGGATTCCGGTGGCTTCGGCCGACTGGCGCGCGCAATCCATTGATCTCACCGCGCTGGCCGGAAAAGCGAATGTGCGCCTGGCTTGGGTGATCACCAACGACAATGGCAACAACATCTATCTGGACAACATCGAATTTTTCATCAGCAACAACCCCGACCCACCCCGCATCACACGCATCTTTTCGATTTACCCGAATCCCGCCAATCCGTTCGAGCAGTTCATCACCTTTAATCTGGCCCAGCGCGAAACCCTGCAACTGCAAATCGTAAACACCATGGGGCAAACCGTGCTCGCCAATACACTGCCGGACGTACTCAACCAAACCTTTACGCTGGAGTTGAATCAGTTGAGCACCGGAGTCTACATATTCAGGATTGGCACGCAGGAAGGTTGGTATTCTTCGAAAGTTTTCATTGGCAAATAAGCTCTGGTGCTAAAAATATTTAGTGCCCTTCAACCCGTA
>JBIIVI010000046.1:0-16209 GCA_044339555.1 Cyclobacteriaceae bacterium
CGCGCCAGCGAACAACTCACGGTGCAGTCGGGTGTGCACGTGTTGTATCTCGCCATGAACCGCACCCGCTCCGTGGAGCCGCGGGCATCTGTGAAATATGAACTGTCTGACAAGCAGTCTATCAGTCTGGGTTATGGCTTACACAGCCAAATGCAACCGGTTGGAATTTATCAGGCGCAAGTGCTTCAGGCCGATGGCTCGCAGGTGCAACCCAATCGCCAACTGGGCTTCAACAAGGCCCACCATTTGGTGCTGGGATACGACCGCGCGTTGACCGACTACCTGCGCCTAAAGGCTGAAACCTACTACCAGCATCTTTACAACATCGCCGTGAAGAACGATCCGACCAGCCCCGTATCGACACTCGTTGTGGAGGAGGGCTACCTGACTGATCCGTTGGTAAACCAGGGCCGCGGCCGTAATTATGGCGTGGAGGTAACGGTTGAACAGTTTACGCACAATCACTTCTACTTTTTGCTGTCCACATCGCTCTACGACTCCAAGTACCGGGCGCTGGACGGCATCTGGCGCAACACGCGTTTCAACGGCAAACACGCCATCTCCTTTACAGCCGGTAAAGAGTATCTATGGCGGAAGAATAGAACCTTCGGTTTGAATTTGCGACTGATTTACGCGGGCGGTTTCCGAACCACGCCCATTGATATTGAAAAATCGCGCACGTTGCGGGAGACCCGGTTCATTGAATCGCTGGCGTTCACGGAACAGTTACCCGACTATTTCCGGACGGATTTGCGTGTAAGCGTAAAGCGCAACCTGAAGAAATCTACACGCACATGGTCGCTCGACCTGCAAAACGCCACCAACCATCAAAATCTGGGTGGCCAGTATTTCGATCCCATTGCCGGGGAGGTGAAGAAATGGTATCAGCTGCCGCTGCTGCCGGTACTGAGCTACCGCGTAGAATTTTAGCTACCGCGATAGGGGTAAACTGATTTTGGTTTGTCTTAGCATCAAAACATAAACAATTATTAACACATGAAATCGCCATCAGCAAAGCAGACCCGACAGGATGATAACTGGCCTGGCGATTCCATTTGACCACTAAAAAATAACTATTAACACATGAAAGCTCCTGTTTTTGTATCCGCACTGGCCATGATGCTGCTGTTGAGCGGCTGTTACGAAGAAGATTTCGGGCCCCGCCAGAATGGTAATCGGTCGTTCACGTTTGTGGATTTTGATCGCCTGGAAATTGAAGATGCCTTTGACGTAACGATTACCCAAGGCACCCAGTTTTCGGTGAAGGCCGAAGGCGACTACCGGAATCTGGATGACATTCGCATGTTCAAAAGCGGCTCCACATTGGAGATTGAATTTGAAGACAATAGCAATCGCCAATACACTACGTTTATCACCATCACCATGCCGGTGCTGTACGAAGTGAATTTTTCCGGAGCTGTAAATGCCACGATCAACGGCTTTCGCAATCAAAAAGAGTTCAGTGCAATCTTGTCGGGCGCTTCACTGGCGCAAATCGACATCACCACCACCGCAGTTGACCTGCGATTGTCGGGCGCTTCGCGGCTGCGGTTAACGGGCGAGGCCACTTCGATGGCGGCATCCATTTCGGGAGCTTCTAATCTGAGTGCCTACGAATTCCCGGTGAAGACAGGCCACTTCGAGATTTCGGGAGCCAGCCAAGCCTACGTAACCGTGGCCGACCGGATTACCGGAACGGTTACCGGCGCCAGCGAGCTAACCTACAAGGGTAGTCCGCAAGTGGATGTGGAAAGCTCGGGCGCTAGTTTGGTGCGAAAATTCTAATCGCAGTAAATAGGATAGCTAAAAGCTGCCCTCGGAAAGGAGGGCAGCTTTTTTTAACGGTTTCCGTTGCCGTCATTCTTCTTTAGTTCGCCTTTGAAGAACTTGTCTTCATCGAACTCATCATCGGCTTTCTTGGGCTGTACAGGGCCGATTTCCAAAATCTTGAATTCGGTTCTGCGGTTGCGCTGGCGGCCGTCCGGGTTGTCGGTGCCGTCTGGATTTGTATTGCGCGCAATGGGTTTTTCTTCGCCATAACCTTTGGCCACCAGGCGTTCGGGTGCAATGCCTTTTTTGATGAGATAATTCACAGTCGATTCCGCCCTGCGCTGCGAGAGCTGAATGTTGTAGGAGTTGGAGGCGATACTATCTGTATGCGAACCCATTTCAATTTTAATTTCCGGGTTATCGTTCAGCAAGTCCACCAGTTTATCCAATTCCACGGCGGCATCGGAGCGGATGTCCGCCTTATCCAAATCGAAGTAAATGTTGTTGAGCACAAACACTTTGTTTTTTTCCAACCGCTCCAACACCAGCAGCGTATCCAGTGTAATGTTGGTCACCAATTCCTTCAACGATTCCAGCGGCACGGATTTTCCGAGCGTTGTAAAAGGCTGCCGTTTCACCAAAAAGCCTTGGGCCTCGCCCACCAGCGTGTAGTTTTCGTTTTCGTACACGCGGAACAAGAACTTGCCATCATTGCCGGTAACAAAATCCTGCATCAGTTCACCCCGGCTATCCAGCAATTTCACCGTTACTTCCGGCAGCACTTCGCGCGTGCTGTCTTTTCGCGGCGTGTAGGTAATTCCTTCCAGGTAATAATTCACCACACGCAAGTTGGGGTCTTCGTTCACAAACGTGTAGATGTCGTCATCACCAGCACCGCCCTCGCGGTTGCTGGTAAAGAAGCCACGATCGGGGCGGAAGAGGTACATCCCAAAATCATCGCCCGTGGAGTTGACCGGCTGGCCCAGGTTGTCGATCACGGTACGACCGTTTACGCGGTTCATCACAAATAAATCCAGCATGCCATAACCCGGATGCCCGTCGGAAGAGAAGAAAAACTTACCGTTGTCGGACATATACGGAAACGACTCATCTCCCGAAGTATTCACGTCTGCTCCCAGGTTGCGCACCCGGCCGAAGCGACCGCGGGCGTCCAACTGGGCCGAGTAAATATCCAGGCCGCCAAAGCCACCCTTCCGGTTAGACGAAAAGTAAAGCGTACGGCCATCTTGGCTAAACGCAGGTGTCGATTCCCACGAGTCGGGCTGGTTGATGTTGATGGGTGTGGGGGCCATCCATTGGCCATTGCGAAAGCGGGTAATGTATAAGTCAACATCATTGGTACCTTTCCGCTTGCCGGTGTTGCCTTTGGCGAACACCATTGTTTTGCCATCGGGCGAGAACGTAACGCAGCCCACGTTTACTGTAGGATCGTTAATGCTTTCCTGAAGTGCCGCTACGGTGTTGGTGTTAACGTTAGCTCCCTTTGTTTCGGCTTTGAACAGGCTGGTAAACGGAGTGCCGGAGGCTTCGTAGATCCGGCTATTGCCGCGCGAAGAGGTGAAATAGATTTCACCGTTCAGGTAAGCGGGGGCGTACTCCGCAAATGGCGTGTTGATTGTCTCCAGGTTTTTGATCCGGTAGTAACTTCTTTTTCCGGTTAGCTTTTCGAGGTAGGAGAGCCCTTCCAGTTCGCGCTGGGCGCGGCTCTTCATTTTTTCGTCTTCGGTGGACTGCTCCAATTCATCCAGGCGTGCGCGGGCGTCTTCGTATTTGCCGTTTGCTTGCAACGCTTTCGCGTGATAGAGTAAAACGGAGTCTTTGCTGATGCCGGGACCGCCCGCTTTGGCGTAGAAAGGCTCGGCTTGCTTAATGCGATTGGAGAGTCGGAACGACTCGGCTATAAAATAGTTTGCCTTGCCGTTGTTGGGCTGCTTTTGAAGTACATCGGTGTAGTAGTTGATAACACTCTGGTACTTCCCCCAACGGAAATTCTTCCGGGCTTTTTTCTCCGGGCTGCATCCAGACCACAGAAGAGCCAGTGCTAAGAGTACCGCGCTATATCGAATCCCGTTCCTCATTCCCATACAACCACCTGTAAAGCTATCAACAATTTCCTTAGGATGCCGCTACGGCCTTTGGCAGATAGCGACATAACCAACTTTGATCTAACCGTTGCAACCAGTTTCTGCGCCAACTCCCAAGATCGGCTGCGAGATGATTAAAATACAGCGTTTCGCCACTGAGCGTCCCCGCGTTGATCAATGCGGCTACCTGCGCCATGGGGTACAACACCACGGCCCCGTTAACAAAAAAGGCCAACTGTTTTCGATCGAACAAGTCTACACCCAGGTGTTGCTGAATTTGCTGCAACGCGTGTACAGAAGCATCAATCGAGCAACCGCTGGCACCGTTGGCTTGTTCATCCACCGCCAGCACAATAAACTGATGGTGCGCAATCTGAAAACCCGCATGCAACGGCACCTGGTGAGCCGCCCACTGGTTGCAGAAGCGGGCTAACTCGGCATTCAGCCAGCTTTCTTCCGCATTTGTAAATGCGCGGGTGGAAGTATACACCCATACGCGGGCATGGTCGGGTAGCGATTCAAAGGGTACGAGCATTTTCTATAAACCTTTAGCTTCTGCAATCAGTTCCGCCAAGTCCTTCACCTGCACTTCGGCTTCTTTTTCTTTGTTCTTCACGCCATCCGTCATCATGGTCATACAAAAGGGACAAGCCACCGCAATGGTTTTGGCACCAGTCCCGAGTGCTTCCTCGGCCCGCTCGATGTTGATGTCTTTGCGGCCGGGTTCCGGCTCTTTAAACATTTGCGCTCCCCCGGCCCCGCAGCACAAACCGGTGGTTTTGCAGCGCTTCATTTCTACCAGGTCAGCATCCAACGCCTGTAGTACTTCGCGTGGCGCTTCGTAGATGTTGTTGGCACGCCCGAGGTAGCACGAGTCGTGAAACGTGATTTTCTTTCCTTTAAACGAGCCGCCTTCTACGGTTATTTTCCCCTCGTTCAGCAATTGCTGAAGAAAGGTGGAGTGGTGCAACACGTCATAACTGCCGCCCAACTCAGGGTATTCGTTTTTTAGCGTGTTGAAACAATGCGGACACGCCGTGACAATTTTTTTAATCTGATAGCCATTTAGCACCTGAATGTTGGCCATGGCTTGCATCTGAAAAAGAAACTCGTTGCCGGCTCTGCGGGCCGGGTCGCCCGTGCAGGTTTCCTCCGTACCCAACACCGCAAACCGGATGTTGGCGGCAGTCAGGATTTTTACAAACGCTTTCGTTACGCGCTTGTAGCGCTCATCGTACGATCCTGCGCAGCCAACCCAGAAAAGCACTTCCGGGCTTTCGCCCCGTGCAGCAAGTTCGGCCATGGTAGGCACTGTGTATTCCATGAAAACGGTTTTAGTCGCGAATAACCCCAACCCACAAGATGGTCGGGGCCATCGTCAAAAATAAGGGGTTTTCACACAGAAATTCAATGGAATTCAACCTTTCGTGCACGCAATGGTTCTACGGTTTTCGGGTGTATCTTTGGCTCAGAACGATCCATCATGACCATCCAACAGCGATTTAGCGTGGCCGACCTCGCGCGCATCAAGCAGGCCGTGAAGGCAGCCGAGAGTAAAATCAGTGGCGAAATCGTGCCTGTGTTTGTGGAACGCAGCGGCACCTATTCGGTGGCGGCCTTTCGGGGTGCGATTTTGGCGGGCGCGCTGGCGTTTCTGGCCATCATTCTCTTCGACCGGTATGTACCCGCGCTGGCGGTGTTCGATCCGATGTTTATTTTTCTGATTGTGGTGGGGGTAAGTGTAGGCGCGTTTTTGCTTGTGCGGCTGGTGCCGGGTTTGTTGCGGCTGTTGATCCGCCAGGATGAAATGGATCAGGCCACCCGCCATCGTGCGGAGGTATCTTTTCTGCGCGAAGAAGTTTTTAACACCCGCCAACGTACCGGCATCATGATCTTCATCTCTTTTTTCGAACACGAAGTGATTGTAATGGCCGATACGGGCATCAGCAAGCTCGTGGAGCAGAAGGTATGGGATGAAGTAGTGCTCAAAATCATCGAACAGGTAAAAAAACGAAATATGGTAGCAGGCATTGAGGCAGCTATTCAACGCTGCGGTGAACTGTTGCTGGAAAAAGGGTTTGTCATCACCCCGGATGACGTGAACGAATTAAGCGATGACCTACGTACGGAATAATCCTGCTCACCGGTTTCTTATGATGCGAGTGTTTTTCTTTTTTTTGATCGCGGTGTCGGCTGCGGCCCAGGTGGCTGTGCCGCCTCACGGCGGTAGGTGGGTACACGATGATGCCAACGCATTGCGGCCGGAAACCCGCGCCCAACTGGAAGCTTTGCTAAAGGCCGAACGCGATTCTACCTCCAATCAAATCGCCATTATGCTCGTATCCACGCTGGAAGGTGATGATATCGACTTGTATGCGAACCGGGTCTTTAACGAATGGAAATTGGGGGACGAACAGAAAGACAACGGTGTATTGTTTCTCATCGCCATCAACGATCGCAAAATGCGCATTGAGGTCGGTCAGGGTTTAGAAGGCGTACTCACCGATGCGCTGTCCAGTCGCATCAACCGCAACGAAGTGGCACCTGCATTTCGGCAGGGAAATTATGATGCTGGCGTGATTGCCGGTACGCTCGCGATCATTCAGGCCATTCAAGGTGAGTATAAAGGCACGGGCCCGAAAAAGAAATCATTTCCGTGGATTCCGTTTTTGCTCATCCTGGCGTTCATCATTATTTCTTCGCGCGGGAGACGTGGCGGGGGTGGCGGAGGTTACTGGACGACCGGGCCGATGCTGGGCGGCTTTGGCGGTAGCAGTGGCTCGTGGGGTGGCAGTGGTGGCATCGACTTTGGCGGTGGCGGCTTCTCCGGCGGTGGCGGCTCGAGCGACTCGTGGTAAGGGCACACAGGTTTTCGAGTGCTCCGCGAGTTGCGCCAACCAGATGTGCAAACACGTAGTTTGGCCAGTATCATAACGCGGGTGCAGCGAAAAATTCAGCAGGTGCGCTTTGCGCAACGGCCCCAGGTGGAGGGCCATTCGGCTTGGCTTCAGCGGCCGTTCTTTTTTGTGTGAGGTATTTTTTCTTCCGGCCAGGCTCAGTCTTAGCTACTCGCCTTTGGAAAAATAGTCCTTTCAGTTCCTGCAATAGGCGGTTATATTTAGCCGCCTAAATGAAAAACCCCCTGACTCTTGAGTACGAGTCCATTTCATTTTTTTTGTTGAGTTTTTTCATTCTGCTTCCCGTTTTACTCATCCTGCTGATTTCGTTCAATCGGGTTCGGGCGGCCCGGCTGATTGGTTTGCTGGGCTTTAACGTGTTGATTTTTTTGGTAGCCAGCAGCGAAAACCCCGGAACAGGAATTCATTTTCACTTTATTTCGGCCAGCGCTGTAGCGGTGGCGGTTTATGGATACGAGGAGCGTTGGAAAGCGATGGTCTTTATCGCTCTCTCGGTCACATTTTTTCTAGCGGTAAATCTTTACACGTTTGATAGTTTCGTGCCGTTTCGCGAGGTAAAGCCCGAAGAAAGCCGAACCTTTTTTGTGATCCATACGATTGCAGCCACGTTTACTTCGGCCTACTGTGTTTTTGTAGTTCTGGGCTTTGCTGATCAATCACAAAAGCAATTATTGCAAAATCAGGAATTGATACAAAAGCAAAACAAACAGTTGGTAAAGGCCAACCAGGAACTCGACAAGTTTGTGTACAGCGCTTCGCATGATTTGCGCGCCCCGCTCATGAGCATTGATGGTCTGGTGAACCTATTTGAAATGGGCACCCATCTATCGCAAGCCGAATTCATCGCATTAGCGAAAAGCAAAATTCAAACGATGG
Organism: Cyclobacteriaceae bacterium; assembly: GCA_044339555.1. GTDB lineage: Bacteria > Bacteroidota > Bacteroidia > Cytophagales > Cyclobacteriaceae > ELB16-189. Next base: position 7,670 of record JBIIVI010000046.1, read on the forward strand.
ACAGCTTCATTCGCGATATCACTCATTACTCGCGGAACGCCCGCGCCAAAGTACAGCCGGAACAGATTGTACTCCGCCAACTGGTGGACGAAGTAATTGAAGCACTAAGATACTCCGACCCGTCTAAACGCGTAGCCATTGAAAACCTGGTTCCAGAAAGTACGGTACTCTTCACAGACATGTATCGCCTCCGGGTGGTACTCTCGAACCTGATCAGCAATGCAATCAAATACGCAGACCTTTCGAAGGCGCAGCCTTTTGTAAAGATCACCGCGCTTCAGCAGGAAAAACAGCTGCTGATTACCGTGGAAGACAATGGTATTGGCATCGAAGCCAGCCACCACGGGAAAATCTTTTCTATGTTCTATCGGGCCACCGCCCAGGGGCAGGGAAGTGGTTTGGGGTTGTACATCACACAAGAGGCGTTGGAAAAAATTGGCGGCTTTATTCAGGTGCAATCGCAGTATACCAAAGGGTCGCAGTTCACCGTTGTACTACCTGCCACTTAGGCGATCAGCGCCAGCGCCAACTCCACCATGGCATGGGTTTGCTTCTCGCGGATATCGGGGGCAGCAGTAGCCCCTGTTATAACATGATCCGTTACCGTTAGTATGGAGAGGGTTTCGATTCCATAATGTTCGCCCATGGCATAAAGCATGCTGGTTTCCATATCCACGGCAATCACCCCTTGCGCAGCGGCCACCGGATAACGCCGGGTGTCGGGCGAGTAGAACAAATCGGTGCTGAAAATGCGGCCCGGCTGTAGAAGCAATTGCCGTTGCTGTGCCACAGAAACACTTTGTTGTAGCAGCCCCGGATGTGCTACCGGAAACTTGGTTGAATCAGGATGAAACATGGCCACGGCAGCCGAGTCGGTCAGGCCCTCGGTGCCGACTACTACCCGGCCGAGGTCCAGATTGGCAGCGAGGGCGCCACATGTACCAATGCGAATGATCCGCTTTACACGGTAGTGATGAATCAACTCGTGCACATACAACGCAGTGCTGGGGATGCCAATGCCTGTGCCTTGAAGTGAAACTCGTTGGTCTTTATACAAGCCCGTAAAACCAAACATGCTGCGAATGCGGTTGTAGCAGTAGACATCGGTGAGGAAGTGTTCGGCATAAAATTTGGCCCGCAACGGGTCGCCCGCAATCAACACAGTGGGGGCGATATCGTTGGGTTGGGCTTCGAGGTGTAAACTCATACAGCTTTTGATTTTGAAAAATACGATTTCGCGCGGCACCGCCAAATCAAAAAGAAATCCGTATTATCGCAATGCTAACTCATTTTACCATGCCGTCTTTGCTACAGCAACAAATGTTTCACGATCGCGCCGATGATGCGCTATTTCAACGTGTGGCCGAAATGGCGATGGCCTACAGTGCGGAGGCGCTGGAACGCCACGTTTATCCCACCGAAGAGGCACTGGCGCAATTGCGTGTTTTTGAAGAGCCGCTTGCGCATGAACCGCAATCGGCTCGCGCAATCGTGGAGCAACTTCATCAATACGGGTCGCCTGCCACTTCCACCATTACCGGTGGCCGGTATTTTGGGTTTGTGAATGGAGGTGCCGTGCCGGCTGCGCTGGCAGTAAAATGGTTGTCGGACTTTTGGGATCAAAACTCTGCTATGCAAGTGATTTCGCCCATCTGCGCGAAATTGGAACATGTTGTTGAACAATGGTTGCAAGATCTATTGGAGATGCCCGATGGCACCGCAGCCGGTTTTGTAAGTGGCTCGTTTGCGGCCACGTTCTGTGGATTAGCCGCTGCCCGCTACCGACTGCTGCAACGTCAAGGTTGGGATGTGAATGAGCGCGGCTTGTTTCATGCGCCCCGGGTGCGCGTAGTAACCTGTGTTCAGGCGCACTCGACCGTGGTAAAAGCCATCAGCTTATTGGGCTTTGGGAAAGCCCATGTTGAATGGGTGCCGGTAGATGATCAGGGGAGGATTGTGCCGGATCAGGTTCCCCAATTGGACGCACATACGATGCTGATTTTACAAGCAGGAAACGTAAACTCGGGTGCTTTTGAGAACTTTGAGTTATTGTGTGCGCGCGCGCAGACTGCTGGTGCATGGGTACACATCGATGGCGCATTTGGCCTGTGGGCGCAGGTGGTTCCGTCCTTACGCCATTTAACGCGCGGCATCCATCTGGCCGACTCATGGTCGGTTGATGGACACAAGACATTAAACACTCCGTACGACTGCGGCATTGTGTTGTGTCGCGATCGCGCAGCACTCACGGCTGCCTTGCACATGTCGGGCAGTTATCTGGTGGCCGGCAGCGAGCGCGATGGTATGTTCTACACTCCGGAAATGAGCCGCAGGGCACGCATTGTTGAGCTGTGGGCCACCTTGAAATACCTCGGCCGCGCGGGTATGGACGACATGATTCGAGGGCTGCACGAACGTGCCGTACAATTGGCCGATCGCTTACAGGCAGAGGGGTTTGAGATTTTAAATGAAGTGGTGTTTAATCAAGTGCTGGTGTTTTACCAGACTGATGCAACTACCCTCGATATCTTACGCCACGTTCAACAACAGCGCATTTGCTGGTGTGGCGGTTCGGTGTGGCACGAACGGCAGGTGATTCGCGTTAGCGTTTGTTCGTGGGCTACCACAGCAGCGGATATCGAAAAAACGGTAGAATCGTTTGTTACTGCCCGTCTAGCGATAAACACTCATCGTAGGCCACAGTTTACCAAACTGGTGTAGAAAATCTTTTACCGTAGCTACCTCTCGCGTAAGCAAAATGTTTTCGTGGTTGAAGCGCGCGGCACTTGCCGTCCAATTGTAGCTACCGGTGATCAGGGTTTTCTGATCGGCCACCATAAACTTGTGGTGCATGTGGTTGGGTGTAGTGTCCATGCGAACAGCAATGCCCGCACGCCAGAGTTGTTCAACATCCGAACCCACGTCCAGCGACTTATCGTTATCGGTGATGATCTGAACCGAAACGCCCTTGCGATGCGCGAACAACAACTGGCGCGTGATCTGATCATCGCTGATGGTAAACACACACACCCGCAGTTCGCGCACGGCCTGATCAATTTGATGGATGATGGCTTGGCGGCAGGCTTCGCCCGGGCTAAAAAATACAGCCGCCTCGGGTGGGGCAGGTTGCGTCAACGCTTGCAACACGCTTTTCATCCACTCGATTATGAACGTGTAGTTCTGGGCATTCGCCCGCTGGGTGGCCAAAGTATACGCCTCCGTGCGCAAGCGTTGAAGATCCGTTTCGCTTCTCGGTTGCTGTGCCAACAACGCCTTGAAGGAGCGCTTCTCGGGCTTCGAAAAAAAATCGTCCTCAATACTCGCACGTAACGCCTCCAGCAGTTCTTCCATGATCCCCTTCGTTTTGGAAATCGAAAAGATAGAACCTGCCGGTAAATATTCCCAACTTCTTTGGGGGCGCATCTTTTTTAGCCATCGAACCGGCTATGCGTTCCGCTTATCCGAAAGCATCGCGAAAAGCAACAAGCGTTTGCGATCTTCCCTCATGAACCAAACTCTTACGGCCATGAGATTGATCTGTCTCCTTTTGTGCTTCGTTGCAGCACCTGCCTTTAGCCAGTCCAAAACTCCGGTGGTGGCAAGCGATCTGATGAAAATCGCCACTGCCAATCAAATTCAAATCTCACCCGACGGGACGCAAGCCGTGATGGTAGTGACGCGCAAAGCGGTAAAAAACGAAACCGACTATTACTACACACGCCATTTGTACCTGCTGCCACTCGCGGGCAATCAGGAGCCACGCCAACTCACGTTTGGCGATCGGAACGATGGCCAGCCGCAGTGGAGTCCGGATGGAAAACACCTCGCGTTTGTGCGCACCGATGGCGATAAGTCGCAAATCTGGTTGCTTCCCCTGCAAGGTGGCGAAGCCTATGCGTTTACAAAAGCGGAGTATGGTGCTACCCGCCCACGTTGGAGCCCGGACGGCAAGAAGATTTTATTTGCTTCGTCCTTGCCCTTTCATGCCGTTGTGGGCTCGTTGCCTTGGACCTACGAACGGCCCAACCGCACCCCTGGCGATGAGCCGAACTGGAAAAAGCTGAGCACCGAAGAGCGCAAGGCTGTGAAGAGCACACCCGATGGCTCGCTGGCCGAAGTTCGCGCGTGGCTCTCGAAAAACACGTTGGACAATAACCCGCGTATCCTTACCCGCCAACAATTTCAAGGTGAGTTGAACTTACAGCCGGAAGAAGATTTTACGCACCTGTATTTGAAGACAATTGGCACGGACGAGGCTCCGGTGGCACTCACGGCCGGGTATCAGGATTTTGAAGGGGCCGAATGGAGCCCCGATGGCAAGCGCATCGTTTGTCACTCGCGCATCTATCGCGTTGCGCCCGATGATGAGCAAGACACCGATTTGTGGATGATTGATGTAGAGACGCGCACGCCAAAAGAATTTTTTGTATGGAAGGGCTACAGCCTAAGCAACGCGTTGTTTGCTCCCGATGGCAGTCAGTTGGTTTTTACGGCGGAGGCAACCACCAACCGCCACGCCACGCAAAACCAGTTGGCCACCGTTACAGCAGCGGGCACTAATCCAACATTACTTACCACGAGTCTGGATCGCGATGCTAGTCAGCCGGTGTGGAGTAGCGACAGCAAGACCCTCTACTTTGTAGCGCAAACAGATGGCGACATTCCGGTGTTCAGCATCCCCGCCAAGGGTGGAAAAGAAACCCGCCTGCTGGGGAACGATAGCGGAGTTAATGATTTTGATGTAGTGGGCGATCAAATGCTTTACGCCCTTACGGAAACAAAGAATCCGTGGGAGGTATATCAGTACAACCTGAAAGACAAAACCAACCGCGTTCGTACGCGCCTCAACGAAGATTGGATAAAAAACAAAGCCCTTGTATTTCCGCAGGAATATTGGTTGACCCGCCCCGATGGCACGCGCGTTCAGTATTGGGTCATGGAACCGGTGGGCCGAAAAGCAGGCGCCAAATATCCTACGATTCTGAACATTCACGGAGGTCCCTCCGCCATGTGGGGCCCGGGCATTTTCAGCATGTGGCATGAGTATCAGCTCGAAAACAGTTGGGGCTATGGAGTGGTGTATTGCAACCCACGTGGCAGTGGCGGCTATGGCGATAAGTTCAAGAAAGGCAATTATCAGGATTGGGGCACGGGCCCTGCGGGCGATATTCTGGCTTCGTTAGACGAAGCCATGAAGCAACATGCGTGGATTGATGCGGAGAATCTTTTTGTAGAGGGTGGCAGCTACGCGGGTTACATGGTAGCCTGGATTGTTGGTCACGACAATCGCTTTCGTGCTGCCAATGCGCAGCGAGGTGTGTACGATCTCACTACGTTCATGGGTGAGGGCAATGCCTGGCGACTTGTGCCCGACCATTTTGGCGGTTACCCGTGGCAACCCGCCACTAAGAAGCTGCTGGACGAAAGTTCACCCCTCACGTTTGTAGACAAGATCAACACCCCACTGCTCATCATCCATGCCGATCAGGATTTACGCACCGGGGTTATCCAGTCTGAGATGTTGTACAAGAGTTTGAAGATTTTGAATAAGCCGGTGGAGTACGTACGCTACCCGAAGGAGGGCCACGAACTTACACGCAGTGGTAATCCGGGCCGCATGATGGATCACCTTTTGCGCACGATCGAGTTTTTCGAGCGCTACGCCCGCCACCCCGAGCCGCCACCGGCCACGGTGCGGTAGGGTTGTGATTTAGTTCGTCAAAACTGTTTGAGGTAGGCCACTTTCAAAACGCCTTGCTGATCCACCACGCGGCTGGTGAGCTGCGTATCTTGATTCAAAACATCCTGGCGATTATCATTCACCACCAAGAACAGAAACGACAGCGGCTTGTACTCCCATTGTACCCGCGTGTTCAACGTGTTTCGTCTGGCGGCCGTATTGTATTGATAGAAACTGATCCATTGCAGGCGTGGATTCAGCGCGAGCCGGATTTCGGCTGTGGCTAGATCGGTGGTGAGAGACTTGCTCTCGACACCCAGGTTGCGTAGTTCATTGTGGGCGTACCGGAGCGTGAGCGCCACGTGCGGATCGGGCGCGACCCGTATTAGTGCATCGGCCGAGCGGATGGTGCCGTTAAAATAACCTCCGATGCTGTAACTCGCGCTGAGAAAAAACTTCCGCGAGTTGTCCGTATCGAACTGAAAGTTGTGGTTGTTGTAGGCATAGCGGCCGGGTGCAATGGCTACGCCCAGCGGCTCAAACGTGTCGATCAGGTTCTGCCAGTTGGTTCGGAAACTGTAACTGAAACTGCCGCCATTCTGGAAGTTGAGTTCCAGCGGGCGATACGAAACAAAGCCTTCGCGAAAGCGGAGATCATTGTAGTAATGATAAAAATACACCGTTACTCCGGGCGAGTATTGCCGCAACCACCGCGAGGGCAGCCATGCCGGCCGCAGTTTGGCGGATACGGCCGGGCTCGTCAGGATATAGTTGGTGGCATCTACAAATCCGGTTTTCGGGTCATACTTGTCCGACACCACCGACTGCACGTGGCCCACGTACACATCGTTGGTATCGAAGTAGCTCCAGACCGAGCCGGCCCAGCCGCGATCATTTTGCCGGCCGCTATTGGTTGAGCCCGAAACCATCCAGAACGTATTAAACTTCTGGTTTGGCCGCCATAATCCGTCCACGGTAACCGTGGAATTCTGGTTGGTTAATCCATTCGTATCCGCTTCATCTAAACGCCAGGTGGCGAGGCCGCCCACACGTGTGCCCGACTCACTCAGGTTATGCGAGTAGCGGGCCACGGCAAAGTTGGCAGCCGGAGTAGTGCCGCGCCCGCGTTGCCGGATAAACATCCCACCTAAATTGCGCTTGGTGCCGCGACTGGTGAACCGGGCTCCCGCTTCGATGGGGATGGGGTTCCCGTTGTTGTCCAGCCCGATGCGCCTGCTGAAAAAAGGTTGTAGTGCATCTAACGCCTGCATGGTGTAAATTTCATTTCCTTCCAGAAAAAATTGCCTGCGCTCCGGAAACAGCACTGAAAAACGCGCCAGGTTAACCACCTGCCGGTCAACATCTACTTGTGCGAAGTCGGTGTTGTAGGTAAGGTCTAAAACAGAGTTGGTGCCCAGTGTCCATTTCACCTCACCTCCCGCTTTCAGGTTGCTTTCAGTGGTGGTGTTGCTGTTCGCATCATGGCGAAACGTTTCGGTAAGCACGTATGGATTTGCCTGAATATTTATTCCGTTGGTATTGGGTAACTCCAACCCGGTGAGCACGGCTCCGTACTGCATTTGATACGGAGTAAACACCCGTGGGATGGGCGGAAAAGTAACGTTCTCATTCAACCGCCTCAGGCACCGCAGCACAATGATGCCGAGCCGGTCGCTGCCGGGATTGTAACGCAACGATTTCCACGGAATGGCAAACTCGGCTACCCAACCCCAATCGTGCCGCTGGGTTTGCACATTCCACAGCGAAATCCACTCGCGGTTGAAGTTGGTGCCATCGCTGATGAGCAACTCGCGCTGCGCCCCGTGCGGGTTGGTTTGAAAGGCCATGGCATTGCGCTTGTCCAACAGTCCGTCAATGGCAATGCCAAACAAATCATTTTCATCAAAAGAAAAGTCGCGTTGCATGTTCGGCACGCGAATTCCTTTTCGGCCGGCAGAATCTGTGCAGATCGCCCCAATGTAAAGGTGCTGCTGATCGAACAGAAACCGGACTTCGGTACGAAAGCTGGGCACATCGCCTTGGCGGGGCTCGTACTGAACAAAGTTGGTCAGTGGAGCAGCGGTTTGCCAGACGGCTTCTTGCAGCGCTCCATCAATCTCTATTTTTACCGGCGTGCGTACTGCCCGTACTTCCGGCGCTTGTAGCGGTGGATCAAACGTAGCTTGCGCGTGAGTTTGCGCTTGAACAAATGCAGAAAAAACAAACAGCCCGAGGGCCTTATAGCATCCGGAAAATTCCCGCGCGAAAGAACTCATTAACTTGCCAGCGACGCGGCAGCGGTTCTTTTTTGATATTGCCAAACGCTGAGGCCCAACACAACAGCACAGAAGAAGATCAGTACCAGCGCATCAGTAGCGAATGTGCGGACCTGCGGGGGTTCATAAGTAAACGCCGGCAGTTGATCAAAATCCGCGGGCTGCATGCGCTCGTTGGCGAACATGCGCGGCATAAAATAGCCGCGCCAATCGTCCGCAAAGCGAATCACCTGTTCACGAAAAGCAGTGTAGTTGGCGGGTGCGGTGCCTGCCAATTGGTTCAGGCTCGTTTGCAACAAGATGGAAGGCGATGCAAAACGCAATTGCTCCACCCACTGTTGTTGGGCCCGTAGCGCCCGATCGTGCCGGTCAAGCACGGGTTGCACAGCCGCCTTCACCACATCCAGCGACGCAAAATATTCCAGCCAAAATTGATACGAATTTGTCTGCGTGCTGTCTTTCGGGGCCAGTTCCGGGTGCGCGCGGTAGTAGTCTTTTAAGATTTGGTTCGCATTTTTTTCCGCCGCTGCCTCTGCCAGGCGATACTGATGCAGCAAATGGATGCGCGAAGGTACCGGGTAAAG
>JBIIVI010000333.1:0-3566 GCA_044339555.1 Cyclobacteriaceae bacterium
CGGCCGGATTTGACTGCATATCGATCGATGAATTCGCGGCGGTTGAGGTTACCCGGCAGCCAGGACAGATTAAAGAGTCTGGTAATGGGTGCATCCGTGTACTCGCACCAGTACGCAAGCGCAGCACCCACATCCATAAGTGGATCGCCCACGGTGGCCATTTCCCAATCAAGTACGCCTTGAATGGTGATGAGTTGTTCATCCCAAACCACATTATCGTACTTGTAGTCGTTGTGTAGAAAACAAGCCGCTTGTGAGACTGGAATATTTTTTGGGAACCAGTTCGCTACTTGTGTCATTTCATCAATAGAATCCGTAGCTGCCTTTTGATAACGGGTCACCCAGCCGTCCACTTGGCGTTGCACATACCCATCCGGCTTTCCGAGACCTATCAGGCCGCTACTTTCGATGTTAATCGTGTGAATGCCTACCAGGTTATCGATCAGCGATTCAGAAACTTTTTGAAAGGTGGCGGCAGGCAAACCGGCTTTTGCATGTTGAGCGCGGAGGATGATACCCGATAATCGCGACATGATGTAAAATGGCGCACCCATTACATCCTCTGTCTGACAAAGGACAATTGGCTGTGGAATTTTTGGGTAATGGGGCTGCAGCAACGACAGTACCTGAAACTCGCGCCCCATATCGTGAGCCGACTTAATATTCGCGCCAAATGGTGGCCTGCGTAATACGAACTCGCCGCGTGTGGTACTTAATCCGTAGGTAAGGTTGGAAAAGCCACTTGGAAATTGTTGTACACGCGTGATGGTTCCCACGTCCGGCACCCGTTCGTTCAGAAACTTTTGAAGGGTTGCCAACGGCAGTTCCTCACCCGGGCGTATATCACCTGGCTTATCGAGCATGAAGGCTGTTCCTGGGTTACTCAATTTACGGTATAGTTACGTTCCCTGTTTTTTGGAGAGGCCATATTTTTTAAGAATACCAATAGCCATACTTTGCAGATGGACTTCATCTGCACCATCCCAGATGCGGGCGCCTCTTTCGTGTTGATACAACGTGGCTAACATGGTTTGGTCGGATACGCCTTCAGCTCCATAGGTTTGGATGGCCCGGTCGAGTACAGTGAGCATAATGTTTGCCACGTAGTATTTGATGCCCGAAATATCTTCGCGCGTGGCTGCGGCACCGTGTTCATCAATTTTTTGCGCGGTACGAAGCACTAATAACCGGGCTGCATCAATCTCCACACGGCTTTGTGTGATGAACGATTGGATAAACTGTTTCTGGCCCAGGAAGACACCCGCTTCGATTTCGCGGGTAACTGCCCGCTGGCACATCAAATCAAAAGCTTTTTCTGCAATCCCAACCCAACGCATGCAGTGATGGATTCGCCCCGGACCTAAACGTTCTTGCGCCAGCCGAAATCCCGCACCCTCCTCGCCAATCCGATGGTCGATGGGTACCCGGCAATCTTCCAATCGAATTTCAGAGTGACTGGCCCAGCCACCTCCGGCCTCCCCAAAAACCGGGATGTTTCGAATCAACCGAAACCCAGGATTATCGGTGGGCACTATTATCATGGATGCCCGTTGGTGAGGCGGGGCTTCTGGATTTGTTACCGCCATCACAATACAAAAGGTGGCACCATCGGCTCCAGTGGTAAACCACTTGTGTCCATTAATCACATATTCATTTCCCTCACGCACGGCGGAAGTCGCGAGCCGGGTAGGGTTGGAGCCGGCAAATTCTGGTTCGGTCATCCCAAAGCAACTTCTGATTGATCCTTCACATAGCGGAGCCAGAAATGTTTCTTTCAGATGGTCGTTTGCAAAACGTGAAAGCAACTCCATGTTTCCGATGTCGGGTGCCTGGCAATTGAAGGTGTAATGCCCATAAAGTGGCGCACGGGCCAGCGCTTCGCTGATCTGCCCAAACTCGCACAACGTTAGACCCATTCCGCCTTCGTTTTTCGGCAGGTGAAGGCTCCATAAACCCATATTTTTTACGAGCTCCCGCTTGGCATCGAGCAACCTGAACGTCTCCGCCCAAGGTCTGTGATGATGTTCTTTTTCCAGCGGCAACAGTTCCCGTTCCACAAACTCGGTCACGCGCGGCAGCAGCGTAGCAAGGCGCGGGGTTCCGAAAAGTTTTTCCATCGTTAAATAGTAAGGCCGCCATCGGCCGTAAATGTGGTACCGGTGCAATAGCCGGATTCGGTCGCAGCGAGAAAAAGTGCAAGTGCTGCAATCTCTTCTGCGGTTCCCATGCGGGGAATGGCCATATGCTTTAAGAAGCTATTCAGCAACTTTTCATTCTGCCACAACGCTTCGGAGAATTTTGTTTTGATCAAACCCGGAGCGATGTTGTTCACCCGAATGCCATCTACTCCCCATTCTTTGGCTAGTACTTTGGTAAGCATATTCAAAGCGGCTTTGGAGACGGAGTAAATGCCAAGGCCCGGGTCGGGGGTATCGCCAGCGACCGAACTGATGTTAATAATGGAACCACCGCCACGAGATTTCATAACCGGGTGCGCCAAGCGAGCCAATTCAAAGGGTGACTTAACATTGACCGACATGATCTTATCGAATGCCCAAGGCTCTGTTTGCACCACCGGCCCATACACCGGGTTAGTAGCGGCATTGTTGACGAGGATATCCAAACCACCCGCTTGCTCTACAACCGAGGTTATCAACTGTTGGCAAAAGCCTGCATCGCCCACGTTGCCGGCAATGTATTCGCAATGGCCACCCTGCTGGCGGATCAGTTCCGCCACGGGCTTTAATTCCTCGGCTTTGCGCGAGTTAATGAATACCCGCGCTCCCTGCCGGGCGAACAGCTGCGCAACGGCTTCACCAATTCCTTTACTTGCTCCGGTGATCAACGCCACCCGGTTGGTTAAATCGAATAGTTTCTTTTCCATTATTTAAACACGTTCTGTATTTCGTCTGTAATGCGTCTGGGTTTATGCGAAGTCGCATCTAACATACACCAAACAGTTTTTGCTTTGGCGAACTCTCGCAAGCTGCTCGCATGGCGCACAACGATGAATCGTTCGAATCGCGCACCCTCGGCTTTGCCCACCCAGGTGAGCAGTTCTACCTGATCATGTAACACGGCCGGAAACAAATAATCAATCTCATGTCTCAACGCCACCCACACGTATTTGTTTAACAGATCTCCGCCCACCTGTAACCAGTGGGCTTTTGCTACATCTTGCACCCATTGGATGTAGACCACATTGTTCACATGGTTCATGTCGTCCAGATGGTGTGTTTGAACCGTGTGAGTCAATTGAAACTGAAACGGGTAATCGGCCATCGATACAAGATAGTTGTTTCTGAATTGCTTGCAAATCCCTGCCGGGCGCTGCATTTTCGCGCCAGCATGAAAAGGTGGCCGTGGTTCTTGGCGGGTGTCTTGGTTATTGGACTGAGTGGCTTGGTGGTTTATCTAAACGAATACCGGTACACAGCTATGCCAGCCCGGTTCCGCGAAGTGTCGGTCGATCGGCCCGAATTCAAAACCTTGTCTTCACGCGGAGTGGCCGTGGCCGATTTTGATTTGGATGGCGATGACGATATCTACATTACAAATACGGACTC
>JBIIVI010000334.1:0-3548 GCA_044339555.1 Cyclobacteriaceae bacterium
TCAATGATCTTGTCTTTGTTCTGGTTTAGCTCCTCGTGTGTTACTTGCACCTTTCCCGTATCGTAATCGTTTAGCAATTCCAACGGCGGAAACTGATACGCACTCAAATCCAAAGTGGGGTCGTACGCACCTTGCGCCTCCACGAGTTGGTCGGCCAAGACTTCTGATTCTTCTTTGGGCGTCTCCACGGTAAAGAGCGGATCGGATTTCTTTACGTCTTTTTTTATAGGTGTATTGGCAGCAAGGTCGAGTTTGATTTCGTTGGAAGCTGGTTGAGTCTCTGCCACAATAGGCACGGGCGTCACTACAGCCTCAGGTTCCGATTCGGCTTGCGAGGGCCAATGATCACGGTCGTCTGTGTAGGTGTTGGCCAGATCTTCCTCGGGAAGTAACGCATCGTTGCCCATCGGCTTGGGGTTCTTAACCGGAAAGGCATTAATGGTCGTAACGTTAAAGAAGTAGATGATGAAAATGAACAGGGAAAGCACCAGAAAAAGAAATGTGCCCCAGCCTAGTAAACTATCGGCAATCACGGCTAGTTGGTAACCCAGCCCACCACTTAGAAAGCTCACCTCCGTTACGCCCGCGATGCTGTGAGTGATGAAACCCAGCAACAGCGCCAGCCACAAGCCCGCAAAAACGGAAAAGACAAATACCGAAAAGATGGGAAGCAAATCGCGGTTAAATGCCCAACGAAATCCTAACAGAAAAAATAACGGCGGTAAAAAAAATCCGCTGATCCCGAGCCAGCGAAAAATAACATAATGAGCCGTAACCGCCCCGTAAAGACCAAGCCAGTTTGCAGCCTCTTTTCCAGATTCCACCAACTGGGTTTGGCCCAACGCTTCCACCACACTTTGATCGGATTTACCGGTGAACAAATACGAAACAAAGGCAACAAACAGATAGAGCCCCACGATGATAAACACAAAGCCCGACGCGAGTGTAAACCGCGGATCGCTAAAGAATTTGATGGAGGGGCCTTTGGCCCGGGGGCTTTTCGCCTTTTTTTCCTTCTCGGGTTTTTTAAACGTGTTGGATTTATACGTGTTTTCTGCCATGCGTATTCCAGGCAAAACTAAACAAATAATGTGGCGCTTCGAAACGCAACTTGCCCACCCATTTATTGCTTACCTTCGCTGTCCAAACCAAACGATCACACCATGCGTTTACTCCCTATTCTGTTATCCATAGGAATTATGATGAGTGCCTGTACCAATCCCGGAAAAAAATATCCCGAAGTAAAACCGCCCGTGGCGACTGTCAAACCTTTTGAAATCACCGCCAAACATGGCCATAAACGAACAGACGATTACTATTGGCTGAAAAACCGCGAAGACCAGGAAGTGATTGATTACCTCACAGCCGAGAATACCTATCTCGACACCATGCTGGCGCACACCAAGCCGCTCCAAGAAAAATTGTTCCTGGAAATGAAAGGCCGCATTAAAGAGCGCGATGAATCGGTGCCGTACCGGTTGGGCGATTTCTATTACTACAGCCGTTTCGAAGAGGGTTTCGAATATCCGATTTATTGCCGCAAGAAAGGCTCGTTGACCGCACCCGAGGAGATCGTGGCGAACGGCAACGAAATTGGTAAAGCGTATTCGTTCTTTAGCTTTTTTGTGTCGCCCAGCCCCGGCCATCAAATCGCTGCGCTCGTGATGGATACAGTGGGACGTAGGTTTTATACTGTCAAATTCAAAGACCTGACCACGGGCCAAATGCTGGCCGAAGAAATCGGCAATACCTCCGGCAACATGATTTGGACGGAAGACAGCAAGACGGTGTACTACACCAAGCAAGACCCGGAAACGCTGCGCACTTACCTGGTGTACAAGCACGTGTTGGGCACCGATCCCGCCAAAGATGTGTTGATCTATGAAGAGAAAGATGAGACCCTCAGCCTGTCTATCTCGAAATCCCGCTCGAAGAAATATGCGTTCGTCGCGGCCGGTCGCACCGATGCCTCTTTTGTTCAGTTCTTTGAACTAGGTAAACCCGAAAAGCTAACGGTGATTGAACCGCTGAAGGCTAACACCGATTACTATGCCGATCACTTCCGCGACCGATTTTATATCCGCACGAACCTGGATGCAAAAAACTACCGGCTTGTGGAGGCAACGCCCGCCGCGCCCGGAAGCGCCAACTGGAAAGACGTGGTGCCCGCGCAGCCCGACATCTTCTTTAGCGGCATGGCATTGTTCGATAAGTTTTTGGTAATCGAGGAGGAGAAAGAAGGATTGACCCGTTTGCGGGTGCGCAACTGGGCCGATAACGCGGAATACAGCATTGACTTTGGTGAAGCTGCTTATGTGGCGGGTATCGACAACAACCCCGAAGCTACCTCCACCGTGCTACGGTATAGCTTTCAGTCCATGACAACCCCACCTTCTACGTTCGACTACAACCTTGAAACAAAAGAAAAGACCTTGCTCAAGCAGCGCGAAGTGTTGGGTGGGTACGACCCCACCAAATACGCCAGCGAACGCGTGATGGTTACCGCCCGCGATGGCAAGAAAATTCCGTTGTCGATTGTGTACCGAAACGATTTCAAAAAAGATGGCAAGGCCCCGCTCTTTCAATACGCATACGGCAGCTATGGTGCATCTATGTACCCCTACTTTTCCATTTCGCGGCTTAGTTTACTTGACCGCGGTTTTGTGTATGCGATCGCTCACATTCGTGGTGGCCAGGAAATGGGCGGCCAATGGTATGACGATGGCAAGATGATGAACAAGAAAAACACCTTTAACGACTTCATCGACTGCTCGAAATTCCTGATCGAACAAAAGTATACATCATCCGACAGGTTGTTTGCCAATGGCGGCAGTGCAGGCGGCTTGCTGATGGGCGCGATTACCAACATGGCTCCTGAACTTTACAAAGGCATAATTGCCGAAGTGCCATTTGTGGATGTGATCACCACCATGATGGACGAAACCATTCCGCTCACCACCTTCGAGTGGTTGGAATGGGGTAACCCGGGCATCCAGCCGCAGTATGAATACATGCTCTCCTACTCGCCTTATGATAACGTGGAGAAAAAAGCGTACCCGAATTTGTTGGTGACCACCGGGCTGCACGACAGCCAGGTACAATATTGGGAACCGGCGAAATGGGTAGCCAAGCTGCGCGCCAACAAAACTGACAACAACCTGTTGCTTCTATATACCAACATGGATGCCGGGCACGGCGGTGCAAGTGGTCGCTTTAAAGCACTTAAGGAAGATGCGCTGCAGTATGCTTTTGTGTTGGATTTGATGAACATCAAAGAGTAGCGCTACTCCATGTTCTTAACCGTGTCCAGCAGGAATCAGACCAACCTGACTCAACTTCGCTTGATCAAATAGCTGATCGTGTAGTGGCCCTCTCCAATGGAGAGGGCAGCACGATCGCTGTAAACGCTGGAATCGAACATGGGTGAGGTTCAACTGCCGAAGAACCACTTTTAAAACAAAGCCGTTGTATATCTAAACCAGATTTGCACCGGCTTTTGATTTTTCAAGGAAGCCACTGGCGCGCGTTTGCAACGCGTGCCTCCTGCA
>JBIIVI010000047.1:0-15918 GCA_044339555.1 Cyclobacteriaceae bacterium
TACTGAACAATTTCAAAACAAACTATTTGAGCGCCTGATCACCGTAGATCCGAAACGGCCAGTGTGGGTGGAAGATGAATCGATTACGATCGGAAGAATATTTTTACCGGACGCATTTTGGCACCAGATGAGCCAGTCGCCCGTGGTAGAAGTGTTGCTGCCCAAGTTTCAACGCACACATCGCCTTGTGGCCGAGTACGGAACGGCCAACACCGAAGAGTTTGTTGCAGCCATTCAAAAAATCTCCAAGCGATTAGGTAGACTTGCCCAGCAACAAGCCATCGAGTCCGTTCGTGGCGGAGAAATGCACCGCGCCATCGATATTCTATTGACTTATTATGATCGCGCCTACGAGTTCGGACTCGGAAAGAAAATGGCCGCGGGCCGAATTCTACAGCAAGTGGCGTGGAATGGAACGGACGGTCAGTCCGCTATTGAACAGCTTCAACGCTTTTCAGCGAATCTGCGAACTGCGGCCGCGCAGTAGAAAATCCGCCAGCACCAGTGCGGTCATTGCTTCTACTATCGGTACAGCTCGCGGAACTACGCACGGATCATGCCGGCCTTTGCCACTTACCGTCACCGCTTGCCCATCGGCATCGACTGAAGCTTGATCTTGCATGATGGTAGCCACAGGCTTAAAGGCCACCCGAAAATAGATGTCCTCTCCGTTGGAGATGCCGCCTTGCACACCGCCCGAGTGATTGGTTTTTGTACGAATCTTTCCGGCCACGTTTTCAAAGACATCATTATGGGCGGAGCCGCGCCAGGCCGTGCCCGCGAAGCCACTGCCATACTCGAAGCCTTTCACTGCGTTGATACTTAACATCGCTTTGCCCAATTCAGCGTGAAGTTTATCAAAAACCGGTTCCCCCAATCCTGCGGGCACTTGCTGAGCCACGCAGGTAATCACCCCACCGATGGTGTCGCGGTCCAGTCGCACCTGATCAATCAGCGCAATCATTTTTTCTGCTGTTGGTGCGTGCGGGCATCTCACAATGTTGTCTTCGGTGTTGTTCAAATCCAATTGCTGATAGGGCGGGGCTTGCAAATCGCCCACTTGCGAAACATAGGCTTGGACCTTGATTCCAAACTCGTTTAGAAAAAGTTTCGCTACGGCGCCGGCTGCTACTCGGGCTGCTGTTTCACGGGCGGAACTACGGCCACCGCCACGATGGTCGCGAACACCGTATTTGGTTGAATAGGTGTAATCGGCATGTGAGGGTCGAAACGCTCTTTCCAAATGACTGTAGTCTTTGCTGCGCTGATCTTCATTTTCGATCACCAGTGTTAACGGCATGCCCGTGGTTACACCTTCAAACACGCCCGACAGAATTTTTGCCGTGTCGGACTCCCCGCGTTGCGTGGTGATTTTTGATTGGCCGGGTTTTCTTCGATCAAGTTCCTGTTGGATAGATTCCGGGTCGATGCGTAGCCCCGCGGGACAACCATCGATGATCACACCAATAGCAGGTCCGTGCGACTCGCCAAAAGTGGTTATCTTAAAAAGTACCCCATATGAATTACCCATTCCCGAATTACTATTTCTTGATCATCAAATATACAGAAGCAAGCAGGCTCAGCCCAACCACGGAAAAAGCTAACCAATTCACCCAGTCACCAGAAGTAGTTGCGCGAAGCGTATTGTCGGTGGTATCGATACGATCGTAAAACGAACCCAGGTCGCTGCTTTCTATAGATTGGTTTTTCTGACTTTCGCCCTGCACGCGCAGGGTCGTTTGCGCGTGGAGTGTGTCGTACGTACGTGTCGTGGGGTTGAAGAAAACCCACTGAACGAAATCGTTCATCCGGAAGTCACCCGGTTCTTTGGGGATCATGTAGTAGCTAAATGTTTTGGTTCCGGTGACCCGGCCATTTTCGCGACTGATACTTTGCTTAACGTTAGGTTCGTAGAAGTCAAACGTGCCGTCTTTCTTCACGTCCGGTCTTTCAACGGCAGAAATATTCCCCTCTCCATACACGGTAAAGTCGTAGCCTGTACTCTGCCCGGTGGATAGATTGTCTTGGCTAATCCGCTCCTGAAGCCGGTAGTTGCCCACGGCCACTGCCTCGCGCAGCGGATGTGGTGGCAATTCCTTCACTCGAATGTTTTTTACTTTGCTAAAAAAAGTTTTGAAATCCTCCTGACGATTCTGCCCAAAGAACGAAGGGTTTTTGGCTACTTTAAATTTGATCATTTCCAAACCTACACTGGGGAACTTGACCGGCTCGGTATTCAGTGGATAATACACCGCCTGATAAATTTTGTATTGCGTATAGCCTTTGCCGTTAATCTCAATCGATTCGCCTTCAATATTCTCGATGTTGAAATTCTCTTCCCAGCAATTGCCCGGGCGAAGTTTTTTTAGGATGTCGCCTAGCTGTTTACCAAGATCATGAAATTGCATGGGCGCGCGGTTGCTTTCGGCCACCAAAAAGGAGAGCGTAGTTGTAAAACCTTCTCCTACGTACACTTCATCTTTGCTGGTAGTAAGTGCCAGCAACGCATCTTCTTTAATGTCGATGAATTCTGGTTCAGATCTGCCGAAGAAACTATCGCCCGGATCGCGATCAAAAAAATTTCGGAATGGATCGTTGTTTCGCTGTTGCACCGGCGGCCCCACCTTGATTTTTTTTCCGGTTACCGAGAATACTTGATCGTTTACTTTGATTTTGAAACTGGGTACGATAAAAACACCCTGTTGAGTAGGTGTGTACGTCATCACCACACTTTGCGAGGAGGTTACCTGCCCGTTGATGATGTTGGTTTGCGATTGGTTAGATGTGCCACGCTTGCGGAATCCGTCAATGTCGGGGAAGTTATCATAGTTTCGAAGCCGGTCGTTCATCACCGTTAAGGTGATGGTCCATGCCTGGTTCTCGCCAATTTCGTCCGGCCCCAACTGGATTTGTACCGATGAATTCTGCGCCACCGCAACTTTTGCGAAAAAAGCACAAAAAATAAAAAAGGAATACCAAAACCTGACCATCCTGCGTTTTTTCTGGGTTTCTGTTTGTGGCATGAACCGCAAAGGTAGAAGGTTTTTAGTAGCCATCGGTTTTTTGCGGCCAACCGTATTATTTTTTAAAACGAAAGCATGGTGACTTACGTCTAAATGAGTAATTTCATTCTATGTTGAACTACTTCAAAAAAATTCTGACTAGCGTGAGCTTTGATGCCCGGCTGTTCGAAAAGGAATTGCGGAAGGCGATCCAATCGCTGGTGGAAGTAGAATTGCAAGAACTGCGCAACTGGTGCTCAGCCAATTTTCGACAACACGAACTGATCATCCAACGCTGCTTTGCCGGGTAACGTTTATGCTTCCGATTCGCGGGCAAATTGAATATTGCGGGTGAGCCCCTGCCACTTCGTGCGTTGAACAGCCGAATCGCGAAATACTTTCCTAAAAACTTCTTCGGTCAAATCCTCCCAGTTGCTTTCCATTAGGTTCTCCAGTTCTGCCGAAGGAAGAAATTTTTTTTCGCGATGTGGCTGTGCAAACCGATTCCAGGGGCAAACATCCTGGCAGATATCGCAACCAAACACCCATTCTTCCATCTTTCCCTTGAATTCCGTTGGGATGGCCTCCTTCAATTCAATCGTGAGGTACGAGATGCATTTACTCCCGTCTACCACATACGGCTCGGCAATGGCGTTTGTAGGGCAGGCATCTTGGCATGCCGTGCAGGTTCCGCAGTAGTCGGCTATTGGCCCATCGGGTGTTAATTCAACATCCAAAATCAATTCAGCCAAAAAAAAGAAAGAGCCCAACTGCCGGTTTAGCAGCAGCGAGTTTTTACCAACCCAACCGTTGCCGGCACGCTTCGCCCACGCACGCTCATGCACAGGTGCGGAGTCTACAAAAACGCGTCCCTCAATCGGTCCGATATCCGCGCTTAGTCGATCCATGAAAACCACCAGTTTTTCTTTGATCACATGATGGTAATCTTCTCTATAGGCGTATTTGGAGATTTTGAGCGTACCTGGCTGGGCCAAATCTTGAGGTGGGAAATAATTGTAGCCGAGACTAACAATGGACTTAGCACCGGGCACTAACAATCGCGGGTCTAGGCGCTTATCGAAGTGCTTTTCGAGGTAACTCATCTTGCCCTGATAGCCGCGCTTCAGCCAGGTTTCGAGCCGGGGGGCTTCTTCTTCCAAAAAAGTAGCTTCGGCAATTCCGCAAAAACTAAACTGCAGATCGCGAGCCAGTTGTTTTACATGTTCTGTATGGCGGCTCACCGCAGTCATGCATCAAACAAGCCCGGGCTGTTGGAAATGCGCGGTTTAATTTTCAGGTGATGATAAGCTTGCTCGGTGGCCTCGCGGCCGCGGGAAGTGCGTTTGATATATCCTTCCTGAATCAGAAAAGGTTCGTACACTTCTTCAATGGTTTCGGCTTCTTCGCCTACTGCGGTGGCAATAGTGGTGAGGCCCACAGGTCCGCCTTTGAACTTCTCAATAATCGCCAACAGAATTCGATTGTCCATGTCGTCCAGCCCGTGCTCGTCTACATCCAGCGCATGTAACGCGAGTTGGGCAATTGCTTTTGTGATATCGCCATCGCCTTTAATCTGCGCAAAGTCGCGAGTGCGTCTCAGCAAATTGTTGGCAATCCGTGGGGTTCCGCGGCTTCTGCGGGCAATTTCAAACGCGGCATCTTCGTGAATAGCGGTTTGTAAAATCTGTGCCGAGCGCTTGACAATCCCCTTCAAGAGAGCCGAGTCGTAGTACTCCAGTCGCGCATTGATGCCAAAGCGAGCGCGGAGGGGCGCGGTGAGCAAGCCTGCGCGTGTGGTAGCACCAATTAACGTAAAAGGATTCAACCCAATTTGTACAGAGCGGGCATTAGGTCCGCTGTCCAACAAAATATCGATGCGGTAATCCTCCATGGCGGAGTAGAGGTATTCTTCCACCACCGGGTTTAGCCGGTGAATCTCGTCAATAAAGAGCACATCGTGTGTCTCCAGATTAGTGAGTAGGCCCGCCAGGTCGCCAGGCTTGTCTAACACAGGGCCGGACGTAACTTTTATTTGCGAGCCTAATTCGTTGGCAATGATGTACGAAAGTGTTGTTTTACCCAGGCCGGGGGGGCCGTGTAAGAGAACATGATCAAGTGGTTCGTTACGTTGTTTGGCAGCCTGAACAAAAACCTGAATGTTATCCACCACTTTTTGCTGCCCGGTGAAATCAGAAAAGCTGAGGGGGCGAAGTGCTTTTTCAAATTCCTTCTCCGCGGGATTTTCGTTTTCGTGATCTGCTTGCAGGTACTCTTCACGCATGTGCCAAAAGTACAAAAGTTTTTTGCCGGGCCGGAAAAACCGAGCGTCCAAACATTTTCTAACTTGCCACCCGAACTTTTTGAACGAATGAACAACCGTTGGAAGAATGCGCTCTATTCGCTCGCGCTTTTGCTGCTGATCATGGCGGTGTGGTGGTGGCGTAACCGCAATGTGCCAGAGCCGATCAAGGTGGAGGGGTCAACTATGGGCACAAGTTACCATGTGACGTATTTCGACCGCCATAGCCGGAATTTCAAGCGGGAACTCGACTCGGTTCTGGTTGAAGTAAACAAGGCGATTAACAATTACGATACCGCTTCTGAAGTATCACGGTTCAATCGAAGTGGAACGGCAGTGGTATTTGGGCCTACGTACTTTCCAATCATTTTACAGAAAGCCCGCGAAATTGTTGTGGGCAGCGAAGGCGCTTTCGATCCTACTGTGATGCCGGTAGTGAACGCGTGGGGTTTTGGCCCGGATAAGCAGCAACTGCCCGACAGTGCGCGGATTGACTCACTTCAGCAATTCATCGGTTTTGAGAAGCTTTCACTCACCGAGAATGGAATTTCAAAGACAGATCCTCGCGTACAAATTGACTTTGGCGGGATTGGTCAGGGCTTTGGGGCTGATGCGATGGCGGATTTCCTGCGCAGCAAGGGAATTACCAACATGCTGGTAGAACTGGGTGGCGAAGGAATGGCGGTAGGTAGAAACCTAAAAACAAAGCAGGCGTGGGAGCTGGGAATTTTGGATCCAGCGTCTACTTACGACAATCAATTTTTTAAAGTCTACATCAAACTGGAAGACCAGTCGTTCACTACCTCGGGTAATTACTTCAACTACCGCATCATCAATGGTCAAAAGTTTTCGCACACGATCAATCCGGAAACGGGCTATCCTGTGGAGCATGAGCTATTAAGCGCTTCGATTTTTGCGCAGGATGCAACAACGGCCGATGGTTGGGCGACCGCGTGTATGGTAGCAGGTTTGGAGCAGGCCAAAAAATGGATGGAGGCTCATCCGGAGTTGCAGGGCTTCTTCATCTACTCCACGCCTCAAGGTATCGAGACCTACGCCACACCCGGCATCCAGAAGCAGTTAACGATGCAACCCTAAGCACCACATGTTGTTAAAGTACACGGTTTTGTTCCTGGCCCCGTTGTTATCAGGACTGCTGGTTTTTCTGGTGCCATCTACTCGCACCAAAAACTTTCGGCTACTACTGGTTTTTGCGGGGTCGTACTTGTTCGCGATTACGGTTACTCATATTCTTCCAGAATTGTTCCGTTCGGCCGAGGATATTCATCTGACGGGCATTCTGGTGCTGGCAGGATTTTTCCTGCAACAGGTGCTTGAATACTTTACATCCGGTATTGAACATGGACATATTCACCATCATGCGGGTGGGGAGAAGAAAATTTCCGCTCTGGTGTTGTTGTCGGCTTTGTGCCTGCACGCTTTTTTGGAAGGCGGCATCCTGGCGGAGCCCAGAGGTTTTTGGCCTGGATATGATCCCGTGGCCATATTGATTGGAATTGCGTTGCACCGGGCCCCGGCAGCTTTCGCGCTGATGGCCGTGCTGGCCGCCCAGTTGCAATCGCGCCAACGCACAGTGCCTTATCTGGTTTTTTTCTCGCTGGCAGCACCAGCCGGTTTATTCATCAGCAACTTTTTTGCAGATGCTTCCTTGTTGAATGGGGCGGGTATGATGGCGATCTATGCCCTGGTGAGCGGCAATTTTCTGCACATCTCCACTACGATTGTTTTCGAAAGCAGCCCCGATCATCACTTTAACGCCAAACGGCTTCTGGTGGCGGTGTTGGGAGCAACGGCCGCCGTGGTTGTTGAATTAATTGTCTGACCTAGGCAAAAACCACTTCGTCTCGCGGAGCTTCCTGTAGCCCTTTTTGTTGAAAAAGGAACAGCGAGTTGAAAAGGGCAAATAGCACGATACCCTTTTGCACCTCCAATGCCGACTCCGTCAGGCAAACCAGCAGAAACAGGGAGATAAAGGCACTGGTAAGAAAGTACTTTTTGCGATAGGCGAAATACATTGGTACCACCAACACCGCCATCAACGTAAGTAAACCCACCATACCCAACGCCAGCCAAGTATGAAGAAATTGGTTATGTGGATCAAAAATTCCGGGTTCAAGATCAGGATTTGTCCGGACGACCAGCGAACTCATCAGATCGTTTACATCACCGGTTCCAGCACCAAAAACCGGGTTGATTTCGTGCAACGCACGGTCGCCCACAGACCACAAAGAAAGGCGTAGGTCGGTGTCAGGATTTTTGGGATCGGGCACCGAAATCGGGGTTATCAGCAACTCCTGGATGCTGGTAATCCGGCTTACCGGATTAACAAAAACAAAACTGATGATGGCTACGGCCACCACACTCACCACCAGAATACTGAACGACTTGGAAGCTTTTGTGATGAAGCGAGTGGCGGCAAAAATCACAATCACGATAGTCGCCACCGTCATGATCTTCGAGCTCAGAAACACAATAAAGAGGGCGAAGAAAGAAAAGATTGCATAAAGCACGATCCGCTCTCTGCGGGTAAGGTCATCGGCGTTGTCGCGATATACATAAATCAAAATCAGTAAACAGAGGGCGAGGTAAAGGGCAAAATAGGTTGGGTGCAAATCAATGCCAGACGCCAGTCCGACATTCGAAAAATACAACCAAAACGATTCTCCCTCCTGCAATAAATGATAGCTCAGCATGGTGTCGTTCAACAGACCCGGAATCGGTTTGTTAAGTACATACAACGAAACAGAATTTCCAATACAAATCAAGGTGCCCACCAGCAACGATGCCATAAAGGCTCCAAAGAGCGTATTCAACTCCCACTTATCAAACGGGCGGGTCGAAGCCAGCGCAATGGGTACTAAAAGCAAAAAGATTTTTTTGTCGAGATTGGCCCAGCCCATTTGCAAATTGTCGGTATGCCAGAGCCCGATAAAATGCAACAGAAAGAAAGCGGGCACCAGCCACACCAAAGGGTTTTGCTCCAGCAACATTTTTTTCTCCGACCACTTGCCCTCCAACAACCAGTTAACCAGAAAAACAATCAAGCCGACATGGCAAACCTTGCTGGAGTAGGGCAGTGTAGTCAGTGCAATCGCCAGCGAGCCAAGTAATATTTTTCGATGTAGTGCTTCAGTCACAAACGTAAGTTTTCCGGTTTGAATTACGCAAAGTTAGCCCCCGCAGTAAATACCCCAAAAGAGGTATTTTTATTACGATTATTGTTTTAGACACAGATTTCGGTAACTTGGTTTAATCCCTGGTTCGGGGATTTGGTAACTTTTATTAAACAAAACTGGCTTTTCCCTCCATGCTAATCCAATCGCACGCTGATTATATACACGCATATAAAAAGAGTGTAGAGCAACCTGAAAATTTTTGGGAGGCTGTCGCACAAGAATTTGTTTGGAGAAAGAAGTGGGACAACGTGTTGGAGTGGGATTTCCATGTTCCAACAGTTAAGTGGTTTGTCAATGGCAAATTAAATATCACTGAAAACTGCCTGGATCGGCATCAAAAAACCAAGAGTAATCAAACTGCCATCATCTGGGAGAGCAATCATCCCAACGAACGATCCCGCTACATCACCTATGGTGAATTGTTCGATCACGTGGGGAAGACGGCCAACATGCTGAAGAACCTGGGTGTACAAAAAGGCGATCGGGTTTGCATTTACATGCCGATGGTGCCGGAAGTGGCCTTTACCATGCTAGCCTGTGCGCGCATTGGAGCTGTTCACTCAGTGGTGTTTGCTGGTTTTTCGGCCGGCTCTCTAATCGATCGGATCAACGATGCGGGCTGCAAATGGGTGATTACGTCAGACGGAAGTTATCGTGGTGATAAAGTGATCGAACTAAAAAGCATTGTAGACGAAGCCCTGCTGAAGTGTCCCACAGTGGAAAAAACCATTGTCTTTAAACGCACCGGTCAGCGCGTTCAGATGAAGGCAGGCCGGGATTTTTGGTGGCAGGATCTTTGGCCGCAAAGCCATGCGGTTTGTCCGCCCGAGGAAATGGACTCAGAAGATATGCTCTTCCTGCTCTACACCTCGGGTTCCACGGGTAAACCAAAAGGGATGGTGCATACCTGTGGCGGTTATATGGTTTACACCGCCTACACGTTTCGAACAGCCTTTCAGTATCAAGAAGGCCAGGTGTATTGGTGCACGGCTGATGTCGGCTGGATCACGGGGCACAGTTATCTGGTTTATGGCCCGTTGCTGGCCGGAGCCACTACGCTGATGTTCGAGGGGATTCCGTCCTGGCCGGACATGGGGCGCTTCTGGCACGTAGCCGAAAAACACCGCGTAAATATTTTTTATACCGCACCTACAGCCATCCGTTCGCTGGAAAAGGCCCCATTAAGCCTGATTCACCAGTACTCTCTACATTCAATACAAGTGTTAGGAACGGTCGGAGAGCCGATTAACGAGGAAGCCTGGCATTGGTACCACAAAAACATTGGGCGCGAGGAGTGCCCCGTGATCGATACGTGGTGGCAAACGGAAACGGGCGGGTTTATGATCTCACCTATTGCCCATGTTACCAAACTTAAGCCAGCGTTCGCCTCCTTTCCTTTGCCGGGTGTACAACCTGCGGTAATGGATGAAAAAGGCAGCGAGTTAATTGGCAACGAGATTGAGGGTCGGCTCGCGATCAAGTTTCCCTGGCCCTCCATGGCGCGCACGATCTATGGCGATCACCAGCGATTTAAAGACACCTATTTTTCTGCGTTTCCAGGAAAGTACTTTACCGGAGACGGTTGTAAGCGGGATGACGAGGGATATTACCGGATAACAGGCCGGGTAGATGATGTTATTATCGTGTCGGGCCACAATATGGGCACCGCAGAAATCGAAAGTGCAATTGATGAGCACTCAGCTGTATGCGAAACGGCTGTTGTAGGATTTCCGCACGACATTAAGGGGCAAGGCATCTATGCGTATGTGATCTGCTACGAACGCCCCCATGAAGAAGACCACCTGCGCCGGGAAATCCGGGAAATTGTTTCAAAAGTAATTGGCCCTATCGCTAAACCAGACAAGATTCAGTTCGTGAACGGTTTGCCGAAAACCCGTTCCGGAAAAATCATGCGAAGGATTCTCCGAAAAATTGCGGAAGGAGACCTGTCAAATCTGGGCGACACCACTACCTTACTGGATCCAAACGTAGTAGAAGAAATCAAGTCGGGCGCATTGTAAGGTTACCATACAACGGAAAAATGCATGTAGCTTTACGCATTTTATGAGAATACTTCCCGTTGTTTTCCTGGCCGTTATTTCAGTCGCTTGTGTTGATACCTCCGAATACGAGATTGATCAGTTAGAGACAAATCCCCAAATCAGCATCCCGCTTGGCTTTGGAGCTTTGGCGATTCAGGATCTCATAGACGACTCACAGAGCCAGTATATCAAAGTAGCGCCAGATGGGCTTTTGTATTTACAATACAGCGAGGAACTCCGCTCGACTGACATACGGAATCTGTTCGATATTCCGAATAAGAATATTAACCGCTCTTTTGTAATGCCTCGGGGCACCTATCCCGCAATTACCCGCGATGTGCGTTTAGACAGTATCACCGAAGTAGTTGACCTGAATCTGGCCCCTGAGCGGTTGAGTGAGATACTACTCAAGGCGGGCCGATTTGATTATCAGACGACTACTTTACCCACCAGCTCGCCTTTTTCCTTCGTGGTGCAGGCATCGTTACCAGAAATCACAAAAAACAATGTCCCGATAAACGTTTCCATTTCCAACGTGGGCTCCGGAGGGGTGGATTTGGCGGATTACAACATGAAGTTGAGCCAAAATCGGTTCACGCTCAAGCTCGTCTTGATTCTGCGCAGTCGGTCGCAGCCGGTTACATTGGGCACAAACCTGTCGGTAAACTTCCGGGCCACGTTTCAAAATCTGAACTTCCGGTGGATCAAAGGCTTTTTTGGCGATCAGTCTGTTGCCTTGCCGGCAGAGGAGTTGGCTGTTGCAGCCTTTGGCAACTCATTGTTGGATGCCAACGTTTCCTTTGCACAGCCTAAAGTTGAACTAATCGTTACGAACGAATACAGCGTGCCAGCGCGAGTTGACTTCGTGAAACTGGAAGCCCGAAAAGGCAATCAGGTGTTGCCTGTTTCGCTTAACCCGTCAAATCCGATCAACCTTCTTTTTCCGGCCTCGCCCGGGGGGTCGGCCATCACGAATACTACCATCACCAACACAAAAGCGCTGCTGGACTTCGCGCCTACCTCGTTTTTTTATCAAGCAAATGCACGCATTAACGCTGGTCTAACGTCTGGCGCAAATTTTTTAGCCGACACCAGCAAACTAAAGGTGCGGCTAAATGTGGAAGTTCCGCTGGATGGTCGAGCTACGAACATCAACTTGATCGACACCTTGGCTATTGATTTGAATGATGTAGAGTCAACTCAGATAGATAGCGCCTATTTTCGAATCCGAGCTACCAACGAGTTGCCGCTCGAAGCTGCCTTACAGTTCTACTTCGCCAATGAACGGGCCATTGTTTTCGATTCGCTGTTTGCTAAACCCGAAGTCTTCATCAACGCTAGTACGGTAAATACAAACGGAGATCTCGTGCGACCTGGCCAGGTGGATCAACGAAAGCCTTTGCCTACCGCCAAAATCAATCAGCTACTCAAGGCTAAAAAGCTGATTATCCGGGCTGTTTTGAACACGTCGCGTGATGCTTCGGGTAGCCAGCCGGATGTGAAGTTCCGCTCGAATTACCGACTGCAGTTGAACCTGGGTCTGCAATCCAAACTTAAACTCAACGTTCGCCTTTGATGACTCGCTTTTGTCTTTCCCTCGTGTTGGTTTCATGGACGTGTGCTGCGTTCTCGCAAGTGGAGGGCACCATTCACTTTATGAAGTCGTTGCCGCAAGTGGTGAACAATAACCCGGCATTTCGACCTGTTTACAAGGGTCATATCGGCCTCCCGGGGTCTTCGGTCTTTGTGGCGTATACCAACAATGGTTTTACCTACAACGATCTGGTTTCTACCAGCAACGGAACGACCACGGCTGATCTAACCAAGCTTTCTTCCTCCTTACGAGACAAAAATTTTGTTACTCAGTCATTTCAGTTCGATCTATTTCGAATGGGGTTTCAATTGTCGCCCAAGTTCTATTTGATGGGACAGGTAACTGCGAAGGGACACGCTCAGGTCATGCTGCCCAAGGACGTAATTGGATTATTGGTAGACGGAACAACGCCCTATGTAAATGGTGTTGCCAATCTCAACTCACAACTGAACGGCATGGGTTATTTGGAGTCGGCCTTGGGCGCTTCCATAGAACCCGTTCAGAATTTGCGTGTTGGATTTCGTGCCAAATTTCTCCAGGGTGCGGCCAGCATCAACACGGTGCGAGGCGATGGCCAGTTAATTGTTGACAACAACTACAACATAACTGCAAATGCCAACGTGTTGGTAACAACGTCTGGAATTAACTCGCTTACGAGTGGGAGCCCCTCCGTTACCGACCTGCTGAAGAATACAGGCTTTGGGGTGGATGTAGGCGCCACAATGGAATTGATTCCAGGTCTTACCTTGGGGGCGAGCCTGCTTGATGTAGGATTTATTTCCTGGAAGAACGACTTGAAGCAGTATTCCCTGGATCCCGCCAATGCAACGTACACCTTTCGGGGCATAGATGTTAATCGCATTCTGGCCAATGACGAGGGATATTTGAATGAACAACTCGACTCGTTACAAGCCAGATTTAAGCTGGAAGAGTCTACGCCAACGTCTTACCGTACTTCCTTGCCCACGCGCATGCTGCTCAGCGGAGAATGGCAGGTGATTAAGAATTTTTCGCTAGGGGGTTTGGTGGTGCTCCAATCGTATAAAGAGCGCATTAACCCCACCTGGGTGCTTTCGGCTAACAAGAATTTTGGGCGAGGCCTATCCACGACCATCAGCTATACGCTTTCAAATAATGGATGGAATAATTTAGGTGCAGGTGTTTCGCTTAACATGGCTCCTTTCCAAATTTATGTGGTGGGCGATAACCTGCTACGAGTGCCACTTGCACTGGTGGCAGATGGAAATATGAATCGCGTGATCAACAGCGCTCACTTCTTTAATCTGCGTGCGGGGTTAAACTTTGTTTGGGGTCGGATCAAATCAAACGATGGTACTAAAAGTAAGCCCACCGGCAGTTCTCGTTTAGCCGATATCCGAACTAGAAAGCGGAGAAGGTAATCTTACCAGCGAAGTGAAACAAAAAAGGCTGCTCTTGGGAGCAGCCTTTTCTTTTTTGAAAAAACTTTACGAACCGCAGGCTTCGCAGGCGTCCGGATTGTCCAGCGAACAAGCCATATCAGAACGCTTCTGATCATAGTCGGTCAACTGGCTGTTGTAAGGAATGGCCTGTTGTTGCACGTCTGCCAACGCGGGTTGGGCGGCAGCAGCTGCTTGGGCAACGGCGGCTTCTGCTTCTTGGGCTGCTGCCTGTTGTACCACCGACTTGTCCAACGTAAACTTGATGGCATCTGCGGCAGCATTCGTGCGCAGGTAATACATCCCGGTTTTTAGACCCTTCTTCCAGGCATAAAAATGCATGGAAGTAAGTTTACCGAAGTTGGGATTCGTGAGGTGGATGTTCAAACTTTGCGATTGGCAAATAAATGCCCCCCGATCAGCCGACATATCGATGATGGACTTCTGAGAAATCTCCCATACGGTTTTATACACATCCTTAATGTGTTGGGGGATTTCAGCGATCAATTGCACACTGCCATTCGTGGCGATCAACTTTTGGCGCATGCTCTCACTCCACAGATTCAGGTCAATCAAATCCTTCATCAGGTGCTTGTTTGCCACAATAAACTCGCCCGACAATGTTCTTCGGGTGTAGATGTTAGAGGTATAAGGTTCAAAGCACTCGTTGTTGCCCAGAATTTGAGAAGTGGAGGCAGTAGGCATCGGAGCTAACAGAAGTGAGTTACGTACGCCGTGCTTCTTTACGTCTTGCTTCAACAGTTCCCAATTCCAACGGCCCGACTCAGGGGTTACGCCCCACATATCAAATTGAAATATTCCTTTCGATACTGGCGAGCCTTTAAATGTTTCATAAGCACCATGTTCCTTGGCAAGCTCCATGGATGCTTCCATAGCGCCAAAATAGATGGTTTCGAAGATATCCTTGTTCAAACCACGAGCCTCGTCGCTATCAAACGGCATCCGCAGCATGATAAAAGCATCCGCCAATCCTTGCACACCAATGCCGATGGGGCGGTGCCGCATATTGGACTTACGGGCTTCCTCTACCGGGTAGTAGTTAATGTCGATCACCTTGTTCAGGTTCCGGGTCACCACTTTCGTGATTTCGTAAAGCCGCTGGTGATCAAATTTTCCGTTGGCTACAAACTTGGGCAACGCAATGGAAGCCAGGTTACAAACGGCTACTTCATCAGGGGCGGTGTATTCTATGATCTCCGTACAGAGATTGCTGGATTTAATCGTGCCAAGGTTCTTTTGATTCGACTTTTTGTTGGCGTGGTCTTTATACAAAATATAAGGGGTGCCAGTTTCAATTTGTGCCTCCAGCACTTCGAACCACAAATCCTGGGCCTTTACTTGTTTCCGGGCACGACCTTCGGTTTCGTATTTCTCGTACAGGCGTTCAAACTCTTCGCCCCAAACGTCTGCCAGTCCGGGTGCCTCGTTCGGGCAGAATAGCGACCACATTTCGTTGTTTTCCACCCGCTTCATAAACAGATCGGGTATCCACATCGCATAGAAAAGATCGCGTGCCCGCATCTCCTCCTTGCCGTGGTTCTTTCTCAAATCCAGAAAATCGAACACATCGGCATGCCATGGTTCCAGGTAAATGGCAAAGCTGCCTTTTCTTTTGCCACCACCTTGGTCAACATAGCGGGCAGTCATATCGAAATTGCGCAACATCGGCACAATGCCATTGGATGTGCCACCTGTTCCTTTAATATAGGAGCCCTTGGCGCGTACACTGTGAATGCTTAGGCCAATACCTCCGGCCGACTGCGAAATTTTTGCGCATTGCTTCAACGTATCGTAAATCCCGTCAATGCTATCTTCCTTCATGGTCAACAGGAAGCACGAAGAGAGCTGCGGCTTAGGTGTACCGGCATTGAAGAGAGTAGGAGTGGCATGGGTAAACCACTTTTCGGAGAGCAAATGATAGGTTTCGATAGCAGCTGGAATATCCTCGCCATGAATCCCGACCGCAACCCGCATGAGCATGTGTTGGGGCCGTTCCACTACTTTGCCGTCCACCTTCATCAAGTAAGAGCGCTCCAAAGTTTTGTAGCCGAAATAATCGTAGCTGAAATCGCGATCGTAAATGATCGCTTCATCCAATACCAGCGCATTTTCGCGGATGATGCGCCAGGATTCTTTGCCGATTAAAGGAGCATTTGTGCCATTTTTCGGATCCACATAGGTATATAACCGCTTCATCGTGTTGGAAAACGACTTGCTGGTGGTTTTGTGGAGGTTCGAAACCGCCAACCGGGCCGCCAGTCTGGCGAAGTCGGGGTGGCGTGTCGTCATGGTAGCAGCGATTTCTGCAGCGAGGTTATCCAGTTCCTGGGTGGAAACGCCATCGT
>JBIIVI010000335.1:0-3499 GCA_044339555.1 Cyclobacteriaceae bacterium
AAGCGCCCGTTTCATCGGCCGTGAGCTCAGGATTCCAATAGATGGTAGAGCGGTAATCGGCTCCACCTGATTCCGAGTTATCTTCGCCATATTGGGGCATAAAAAACTGAAGTGGCTTGTGCAACCCGGATAGCCGAAATGAGCGGATGCCGGAATCCCAGTCGGTAATGGCACCGCCGGATTTTAGGTACACCGCAATGATTCCATTCTTGCCTTGTTCACCATAAAGCACATTGATTCGCCGTGAGAATTCAACTCGCTCAACCTGATTCAAATCCAGTTGAGACAAAATCTGCCCGGCCCTTCCAGATGCGGGGGCATTGTTGATTAAAACCATCGGCTCAATCGGTCCGCTGATTGTGGTGGCCTGTGCCCGGTTGTAGTACACCTGGCATTCGCCCATCGAGCAATTAATGGTAAGACCCACCACCCGGCCCTGAAGTGCAAGCAGCAGATTTCCCAGATTCGCCAGTTTGCTCACCTCAATCACCTGATCTGCACCACCAAGAATCCCAGGTGCTTTTTGTTCATCTTCCAGGCGCGTGGAGTTGATCACTACTTCCTCAAGCATGCGTGCCTCCAGGGGAATCAAGTAGTCGGGCAAAATCCGTTGGGCAGTTTCACTCGATTCCGTTCGAAACCAAAATCCCGGGACAACTGTAGCCGGGGGTCGAGCCCAGTCGTCTATTCGAATCGTACCAAAACTTGCCTTGCCTTTTTTTCCTTTCGATTGATAATACCAAGTTGCAGAATCGTAGAACTTTAGTCCATTGATAATGAAATGTCCCTTTTCATCCGTTTCAAAGTCCAAGAACTCTTCAAGATTTTCCCGGTAGATAGTCATACTCGTTTTTCTGGGCCGACCGACTTCGCTTAGTACAGTGCCTGCGAAGCAGATACCTTTGTCGACAATAAATTGCGGATAAAACTCCGTTACGTCCGGCCATGGCACCTGACGTGTTTCAACCAGATTCGTTTCGGGAATGATGCGCACCTGGGTGGCATCGGTGATCGAAGCCGAAAGGCCCGCCATCGGTTCATGCGGATTAAGTCGAAGTGTCACTTTAGTTCGCGTGGTGATGGTAGAAGGCTGCACCGACAGAGCAAACGGGCCGGCAGAGGCAGTTACATGCATGGACAAAGCAACTCTCTGATTCTGGGCCAGCACGGGAATGATCTTGGTAAAGATTCGATCCGGGTCGTTGAAATTGAGCATGAACCTGGTGTACGCGCGCAATGCATAGCTACCTGAAGCAAGATCTTTTGGAAGCAGCAAGGACGCCTGCCAGCGGCCGCTATCAATCGATAACAACAGCGATTTAACCACTTTTTGGTTTTTGTTAATCAACTCTACAAACAGCGCCCGGCTGAGTGAGTCGCGTTTTGTAGGATCGGAGTATTGGACATTTGCTTTCATCCAGATAATTTCTCCTGGATAGTAGTAAGGTTTGTCCGTCTGGATATAGATCCGTTCCTGATATGGCTCGAAATTCTGGAGCTCGACTGATGGTCTCGATTTTGGTTTGGGCTCAAGGCGCACATCTATTTCATACGCTTTCGGACTGACTTCCACCGCGGTGAAATGGGGCTCGTAGCCATCTTTGGTTACTTGAAACTCCACCATCCCGAGTGGCACCTGGTTTAACTTGAACTGCCCGACACTGTCGGAGAAAACGTGCAACGGCACGTGCCTGATTTTTACCACCGCGTTTGAAACGGGGCGGTTGGTGACTGCATCCACTATCCGCCCCCGGATTTGGGCCAGTTGGGGTTGCGCTTGGCTTGATCCCCAAAATGCTAACAGGAACTGAATGACAATAAGTTTCCTCGTCATCATGACTAAATGTTTTGGTGCTATCTTTTCGAAGGCTCGATCAAATCCCACAAATTTCCATACAAATCAGCAAACACCGCCACTTTTCCGTACGACTCTTGAGCAGGCGGACGAACGATGGTTACACCCTCTGCCAGGAGCTTGTTGTAGTCGCGATCAAAATGATCGGTATGCAAAAACAGAAACACGCGGCCGCCGGTTTGGTTACCAATGCGTGAACGTTGTTCATCTGTAGCTGCCTGCGCCAGGAGTACACTACAGCCGGTGCTGCTGGTCGGGGCTACCACCACCCATCGTTTCGTTTCACTCAAGCGAGTGTCTTCAATGAGTTTGAAGCCAAGTTTTTGGGTGTAGAAGGCGATGGCATCGTCATAGTTTTCCACCACTAAACTAATGTGCGCTAACGACTGCAAACCAACTTGATTTTCTAGGCCACTACTTCGTCAAAAACTTTGGTAAAGGCCTTCATCTCCTCCAGCGTGCCAATGCTAACGCGGCACCATTCCTTTCCCTGATAGTCCCACACTCGGATTTGAAAACCCCGCTTTTCGGTTTCTGCCAGAATCGTCTTGCCATCTTTAGGTGCCGGAAACAGTACGCAGTTGGCCCGGGACGCGCCGTGGAACCATTTTTTTGAGTCGAGATATCCTAAAAAGTACTGGAGGGCTTCGCTGTTTTTTTTGCGGGTCATCTCCGCGAAAGCGACATCATTCAAAGCCACGCGGGCGGCCGCCAAGGCGGCCTGATTGATTACCGGACCCATCTGGAATTTCTGGAGCTTGCGGATCATATCCGGCTGGGCGATGCAGTAACCGATCCGTAATCCGGCCAGTCCGGCAACTTTTGAAAACGTGCGCGATACAATCACATTATGCCCTGCTTGTACCAACTCTACCATCGAGCGCTGCTCACCCGGTTCCAGAAATTCGAGGTAGGCTTCGTCTGCCAGCACAGTCGTTTTTTTGCTCATCTCCAGGCAAAAGTCTTTCAGGCGAGACGCGTCCACCACTGTGCCGGTAGGGTTGTTGGGGTTGCAAACAAACAACATGCGCGTGTCGGGTTTTACAGCCGCGGCCAGTGCATCCAGGTTGTGCACATGGTATTCGTCCAAATCGACACGATCCCAACGGGCTTTCAACTTCTCCGCATACTCCATTAGCGACCGGAATGTGGGGAAGGCAGAAAGTACAGCGCCACCTTCTAAATGTGCGGCCATACCGCTCAGGCAAAGCGTTTCGGAGGAACCGTTTACTACCAAAATATGATCGGGACTAACCCCTTCTTTGGCGGCCAGTGTTTTTTTAAACTCAGTCACGGCATCAAACGAATAACGATTGAATTCGCCCATGGCTTCGGCAATGGCTTTACGCGCTTTCGCGGAAGGCCCATAAGGATTTTCGTTGGAGCCAAGTCGCACCAATCGGGCCGTGTCGGTACGCTGGGGTAGCCATTTGGCTTCCGCACGGCTTACCGGGGCTGCAAGCAGTTGATCAAAAACGGAGGTGGTTGCCACCAGGCCAGCGGTGGCGGTAATGGATCTTTTGAACCAATCTCTTCGGGATAAACCTTCCATGCTGAGTTTGTTTGGTGATGTTGGAGCGTTTGCCCCACTCAGCCGAAGGTACTAAAAATCAAAATAGTCGTGCTTGAATATTTTGTGCGAGC
>JBIIVI010000048.1:0-15869 GCA_044339555.1 Cyclobacteriaceae bacterium
CCTTTCGAGTTGATTGACGCCGATTTAAGGGTATCATTTAAATCAAATCTTCTGTATTTTTTTGAACTGATTATCAGATACTTAAAAAGAAAGCTCGATTATTTTCGTATAGTACTTGGCCATACATAGTACTTTAGCCGTATTAGTACGCAGGTGCTAACCTGACTGCTTATGAACTTAGAAAACACGCAAATACAAATGCGCAAGGGCATTCTGGAGTATTGCATTCTGCACATCATTTCCCGCGGCGAGGTGTATGCATCCGATATGCTGGATGAACTCACCAACGCGAAGATGATCGTGGTAGAAGGCACACTCTATCCCTTGCTGACCCGGTTAAAGAATGCCGGCCTCGTAGAATACAAATGGGTGGAATCGAAATCCGGGCCACCCCGCAAGTACTTCACGCTCACCTCAGAGGGCATGCAGTTTCTGCGCGGCCTGACCGACACATGGACGGAACTTACCCACTCCACTCAGATGATTACTTCCCGAACCCAAACCACCACACCTGTTTCTTAACCCGACAGCCTCTTGTTATGAAAAAAAATATCAGCATCAACATCAGCGGCATCATTTTTCACATTGAAGAAGATGGCTACGATTCGTTAAAGAAATACCTCGATTCCATCCACTCCTATTTCGGAACGTTTGAAGACAGCAGCGAAATTCTGGCCGACATTGAAAGCCGCATTGCCGAGTTATTCCTCTCCAAACTGGTCGATGGAAAACAGGTAATCACGGCCGAAGATGTAGAATCACTTCAGTCGACCATGGGAAATGTGAGCGACTTTAAAGCGGCCGAAGAACAGGAAGTACCCTTCGGTGCTACGACCGGAGCGCCTCCGCCTCCAAGCGCGGATTCGCAGGCGCCGCGTGCGACAACTCCACCCAAGCGCTTGTTCCGCGATGGCAAACGCAAAATTCTGGGCGGCATTGGCGCCGGGCTTGCCCATTACTTCAGCATCGACCCCGTGTGGCCCCGCTTGCTGCTGGCTTTACTCGCCATTGGTACCTCGGGCGTGGGGTTGATCGTGTACATCATTCTTTGGATTGTATTGCCGGTGGCCGAAAATCTGGAGGAAGAACCTACGGTTCGCAAAATGTTTCGAGATTCTTCCAACAAAGTGTTGGGTGGAGTCGCCTCCGGAGTGGCCGCCTTTTTCGGTACCGACATTACGCTGATCCGAGTCTTGTTCGTAGTAACAGCGCTGCTGGGCGGATTTGGATTCGTGATCTACCTGATTCTTTGGCTTTCGTTACCGGAAGCCAAATCCATTACGGAGAAGATGCAAATGCAAGGCGAGCCCGTTACGCTCTCTAATATTGAGAGTAGCATCAAGAAAGGAATCAACGAAAAGGAAGGGCCGGAAGAAAGCACCTTCGCTAAGATTATTCTTTTTCCATTCCGCCTGCTGGCAGCCGCGTTGAATGGCCTGGCAAAGTTTCTCGGTCCGGTGCTGCGCGGTGCGGTGGACTTGCTGCGCGTGGGGGTGGGTGGTATGATCACCTTCATTGGCGTGATGTTCATTTTGGGTCTGGTGATTTGTCTGGGAGTGGCCATGGGAGCGTTCTCGTTTGCCGATTGGAATTGGGGCGATAATTGGGGCATCCAAACTCCAAACTTACCGGTAGGCGCTATCCGCAATACATTCTCCGGTTGGCTGGTAGGCGCAGCATTTTTTACCGTGCTCATTCCTTTGGTATTTGTTACCCTGTTGGGGATTTCTACCATTGCCCGCAGAATTGTTTTCAACTCCTATGTGGGTTGGGGGTTATTCGTGCTCTTTTTTGTGAGTGTGGCCGTGCTGAGTTTTCTGGTGCCGCCGGTCATCTATGGATTTAAGGAAGAGGGCATCTATAAAAAAGAACAAGTGTTTGAATGGGGTGCGAAGACGGCCATGCTGCAAGTTCGGCAAGTAGGTCTGGACGACTACGAGGTAACGGATCTGACACTGAAGCCCTATGCCGGATCCGCCATTAAAGTTGTGCAGTACTTCAAATCGCAAGGCCGCACAAAAAAAGATGCCATTGGCCATGCGCAGGAAGTAACCTACACCGTAACCCAAGCGGACAGTACGCTGACTTTCGACAGCAACGTGCAATTCTCGGACTCCGCCCGTTTTCGTGCCCAACGCCTCGATGTAGAAGTGTTTATCCCCGAACAGGTCGCGTTCATCATTGATGCCGGATTGTGGCGCTACATCGATAACAGCAACTACCGCTGGCGATCGGACATTGGAGTTAACTCCGAATCCCATACGTTCAAATTCCAAAATGGCCAGATCATCTGCGTGAGTTGTCCGGCAGAAACGGAGTCTCCCGAATCGCCGGAGGCCCCGACCGACCCGCAAGGAGCAGCGTTCGAGAATGAAACTGGGATGGAAAACTTTGATGCGATCGATATCCGCGGCCTGGCCGAGGTACGCATCCAGCAGGGAAACACTTTTGCAGTCAAATTAGATGGCCCTCAGGAACTTCGCGATCGGTACGACATCTCTGTCGTGGGGCAAACGCTCATCATCGACTATGATGACGATCGCAGGTTTTTTTGGAAGGGCAAATCGATAAAAGACAACAAAGTAAAAATCTGGATCTCGATGCCCGCGCTGCGCGACCTGGAGATGTCCGGAGCCGGAGACGTGAATTTGGAAGGTTTTAAGGAAGACGAACTCGATATTGAACTGTCCGGCGCGGTATCGCTGACAGGCGAGTTCAATGCCCAGAATCTCACACTCGACATCACGGGTGCCTCCAGTGCCGACATCAAAGGCCAAGGCGAATTTTTGGAGGCTGACATCACGGGTGCGTCCTCGCTGAGAGGGTTCGGATTTGAAGTGCGCAAGGCAATCGTGGAAGCGCATGGCGCATCCAACGCCAAAGTGTTCGCCACGGAGTCGGTGGAAATCTCAAAAGGCATGGCCAGCAGCGTCTCTACCAAAGGTGGCGGGCAGGTAATTGAACGGAACTAGGCCGGATGACGAGGAAACGAATCTTTTGGCTGTTTTGCGTTTTTGCTTCAATCGGAACAAGCGCACAAGTCCTTCGTGGTACCGTGTTTGACGCACAAACGCGCCGGCCGCTGCCTTACGCTAATCTTGGAATTCGCGGAAAAAGTATCGGTGGCATAACCGATGGGAATGGTCGTTTTGCAATCGACTTCACGCGAGCCGCGCCTGGCGATTCCGTCACCGTTAGTTATGTGGGTTACCGTTCGGAATCATTTCTACTGGCCGCCCAGCCGGTATCCAAACCTTCTCTGGTCTTCCTTCACCCAGACACGCGCGTGTTGGAGGAAGTGATCATTACGGCCAAGCCCGAGGTGATTATCATGGGAAACGACTCGAAATCGAACCGGCATACAGGCTGGGGTGATTTTACCAGCTCGCGGGGGCGCGCGTTAGGTTTGTTGATTCCTGCCCCGGAGTTTCCGCTAAAAGTAAACAAGGTCGTTTTTCATTTGCATGAGAATGAGTTTGATAGCATCCGGCTAAGGATTAACCTGTTGCAGCGCGTAGGCACCTCGGCGGTGGCGATGGACGGTCAAACAAAAAACATCTTCGTGACGGTGCGCCAACGCAAGGGTTGGATCGAAGTTCCTCTCGAGGAAACGTTGGTGATGCGCCAGGAACTGGTAGTAGCCATCGAGTGGGTGGATGCCTGGGGCGCAAAACTACGAAGCTTAAAAGAAGGCGGCAGCTACATCTTTACACTGTCGGTAGCACATTTCCCGGCGCAACATTACCGAAGGGAGCATCCCGATGAGCCCATTGTGCTAACACCCGCGGAACTTACGCCAAGTGTTTATCTGGCCTGCACCGCACTGAAAAAATAGTTCAGTAAACGCTGGGGCTCAGCGGGGGCTTCGTCCCGAGACCTCGCGTTGCTTCAGGTCTCGGCCGGGTCTCTAACCATCTGCGGGGTCTCGAAAAACGAAGACCCCGCGGGGACCAAAAACACCTCAAAGCCCGCATTAACAGCAGTTACTTTTCAACTGTACTCGCTCTTTAGTACCTTCCACCCATGGATGTACAAATCAAGTTTCTGGGCGGTGCGCAAACCGTAACCGGCTCAAAATACTTATTGGAACTCGATGAACTAAAAATCCTGGTCGACTGCGGCCTCTTTCAAGGCAAAAAAGAGTTGCGCCTCCGCAACTGGTATCCGCTACCTATCGCAGCCGAAAAGATCGACTTCGTGCTTATTACTCATGGTCATATTGATCATATAGGATTTCTACCTCGGCTCATTAAAGAAGGTTTTCATGGTCGCATTATTTGCACGGACGCCACCCGCGACTTGATGAAAATCATGTTGCTGGATGCGGCCAAACTTCAGGAAGAAGAGGCCTTGTTCGCATTTAAGCAAGGCTATTCCAAGCACAGCAAACCCGAACCCTTGTTTACCGTGCAAGACGCCACGCGGGTGCTGGATTTTGTAGAAGGCTACAGCCTGCACGAACCGATTGCGGTTGCGCCGGGCTTGCAACTTCAATTTCACTATGCCGGCCATATTCTGGGCGCGGCCTTTATTGAACTTACATTGCGCGGAAAATCCCAGACGAAAACAATTGTCTTCTCGGGCGATCTGGGTCGGTTTAATGATCCCATCATGCGGGAACCCGACCCGCTGCCTGTGGCCGACGTGGTGGTGGTAGAATCTACCTATGGCAACCGGACGAATCCCGTAACTGCCGTGGAGACTGATCTGGCGCGCGTGATCCATGAAGCCAAGACCCGAGACGGAGCATTGATCATTCCGGCCTTTGCGTTGGGGCGCACGCAAACGTTGCTGTACTACCTCTATCAACTACGGGAGGCGAACAAGATTCCCGCTCTACCTGTCTACATCGACAGCCCGATGGCCATCAAAGTAACGGATCTGTACGAACGACATGCCGCCTACCATCGCATCCCGGTAGAACGAACGGGTGGGCAACTGCTCAGTTTGTTTGATGCGCCCAATGTTCACTTTTGTCAGACAGTCGAAAGCTCCAAGGCCATTAACGAAATCAAAAAGCCGATCATCATCATTTCAGCCAGCGGCATGAGCACGGGCGGCCGGATTCTACATCACTTGTATCATCGCTTGCCACGCCCGCAGGACACTGTGCTGTTTGTGGGCTATCAGGCAGAAGGCACCCGCGGACGCGATCTGCTGGAAGGGGCCAAAACCATTCGCATGTTTGGGCAGGAAGTGCCGGTACAGTGTCAAGTGCGGGAAGTGAGCGGACTATCCGCCCATGCCGACCAACCCGAGTTGCTGCAATGGCTATCGGGGCTTCGCGAAAGCCCCAAGTTCACGTTCATTACCCACGGTGAGCCCGAGAGTGCCAAGACCCTTCAGCAAGAAATCAGCCAACGGCTCGGTTGGCGCTCACATATCCCTTACTACCTGGAATCCTTCGAGTTGTTTCAAGGATTATGAAATGCTCATCAACAAAACAGACCCAAAGGCATTATAATCTTGAATGGCATTGCATGTGTCTCGCTAACATAAATTTATTAACACATGAAATAGCCAAGCAAAACCCATGAATCGAAAAATCAAATCGCTGTTCATCGTTCCATTGCTTCTTGTTTCCTGCGAACTGTTGGCGCAACAGGGAATAACCGGAAGTGTGGTGGTGCGCGCGGGCAATCAAATGCCTTCGCCTGACGAAAAGATGGCTGCCCCGCGCCCGGTGAAACGTGTTGTTCTAATCTATGAATTGACTCGCCAAGATCAGGCCGTTATGGAAAATGGGATTTTTAGTGCGGTGAAAACCCGGTTGGTGAAACAGACCCGGTCCAAGCGCAACGGCCGCTTTCGCGTGATGCTGCCCCCCGGCCGATACACCGTATTTGTTAAAGAGATCGATGGCTTATACGCCAATCAGTGGGATGCGAAAATGAACATTCACCCTGTAACTGTCGAACAAGGCGTCTTTGCGGAAATTCGAATTGAAATCACCCGTGCTGCCACGTTTTAATTGAAGCAATCCCAACTTCATGAAGAAAACCGCAAAACCTAGTGGCGATCCGTATTAGTCCAAAACATGAGTTCTTTTGATTTCTTTTCACCGCCGTGCAACGGTACCGTACGTATACGCATCTGGTAGTTAGAAATGGCCATACATGGGTGTACACCTTAACCTGGATCCGGAGATTGAGTTGATCGAGCGGTGCCGCCAAGGCAACCACACGGCCCAGCGCCAGTTGTACGAGCGCTATGCCGGGCGGCTCTTTGGACTCTGCTGCCGATACATCAAAGACCGCATGGAGGCGGAAGACGTGCTGGTAACTGGCTTCACCAAAATCCTGAGCAAGCTGCATCAATACAAGGGCGATGGCAGCTTTGAAGGCTGGATGAAGCGGGTGATCATCAATGAGGCCCTCACCTACCTCCGGCGGTCACGACATATGTATCTGGAAACCGATCTGGAAGCAGCCTATGCGGAACCGGATTACCACCGCCTGCACGATGCCTTGGAGGCCGAAGACGTACTGCGGCTGGTGGCCGAACTACCTGCGGGCTACCGCACAGTTTTCAACCTGTATGCCATTGAAGGGTATAACCACCAGGAGATTGGCGAAATGTTGGGGATCAGCGAAAACACATCTAAGTCGCAGCTAAGCCGCGCACGTGCCATGCTGATTAAACAACTGGAGGCGTTAGAGCTGCCCGACAAAAAAAAAGTGAAAACAATAAACGCCTGAACGACAGGTAACCAATATGAACCCGTTAGATCAGCTTTTCCAGCAAAAACTAAATCGCGTTGAGGTGGCTCCCTCCGCTGAAGTTTGGAACCGGATTGAAGCGAACCTGGTAAAAAAAAATAAGGGGTTGATTTGGTTCCGTTCGGCTGCCGTTGTTGGGTTTTTGTTTTCCCTTACGGGGATGTGGTGGTATGTAA
Source organism: Cyclobacteriaceae bacterium (assembly GCA_044339555.1). GTDB lineage: Bacteria > Bacteroidota > Bacteroidia > Cytophagales > Cyclobacteriaceae > ELB16-189. Next base: position 6,896 of record JBIIVI010000048.1, read on the forward strand.
CCAACGAAGCCGCGCCCCAACCCGCGGTAACGCAACAAGTTACCCCACCTCCCGCGACACCCATCGAAACGGCACCGCCTCCTATCGTTCCTGATGAGCCCGAACCGACCGCAACTCAGCACACGCACAACTCAGCCACATCGGTGAAACAGGCCTTGCCCTTGTTGGCCAGCCAAACCGAATCGCCAGTTGAGGCAACAGCCCAACACGAGGTGGTGATGATGGGTACCACCGAAGAGGAAGTGACACTAGCAGAGCTACAAGCCCCCACGGAGGTAACCGTGATTGAACGCGAGACAGCGCCCTTGGTGGTGGAATACACGCTGCCGGTATTGGTTTCCGAAGCCGAGCCGGAACCACTCCCGGAAACGCCCGAAACCGGGATCGAAAAAATTCGCAATGCCGCCCTTGAACTAAAACACAGCGAAGGCTGGTGGCGAAACCTGCGAATGGCCAAAGATGATTTACTCGCCCTTGATTTTAAGAAAGACAAAAACAAAAAATTGGAATAAACCGCGCGGGTGTTGCTGTAACAGGATGATGCTGTAAGTAACCCCGCGCTTACCCAAAATAACGAAAAGACATGAACCGTTGGATAACTTTTTCCCTTCTCTTCACCTTGCTGACCCCGGCTTTTGCACAACAAAAGGCCGACACGATTGTGGTGAAAATCGGAACCGCCAGTAAGATGGTGATTACCGTAAACGACAGACGCGATCTGGAAACCATGAAGTACTACAACTTTCAGGCGCTGATCAGCGATTTGATTAAACGCCTGGAAGAAAAAGACACTACCCGAATGAACAAATCGGCAGATGCGTATTTACAGCCCACTGAAAACGCGGAGACAATCGATCGGTCAGAACCCGAGCAGGAGTCCCCGCGAGTAACAACCGATGTTGTCTGGCACAATCGCTATCGCGACCACCGCAGCAGGCGCACGTACCAATCGTGGACCTTCGATCTCGGCACGAACAACTATTTGCAAAACGGAAATTTTGTTGATGGAGCAAACAGTCCGTACACAGTTCGGCCCTGGGGCTCCTGGTATTTGGGCATCAACTCCATTCAACGCACCCGCGTTGCCAACAAATTGTTTGTAGAGTGGGGTGTAGGCGTAAGTTGGTACAATTTCAAATTCCAAAACGACAACCTTCGCGTGATCCGTACGCCCGATGAACTCACGTTCGTGGAAGACAGCCGCGGCTTTAACGCAGTCAAAAGCAAACTCACCGCCAGCTATATAAACGCTTCTTTTGTGCCCGTGCTTGATTTTGGCGGCAACCGCAGAAAGCCCAGCTTAGTGGATGGCTACAACGGCAGCAACTCGCTGCGTGTCGGGGCCGGCGTGTACGCAGGCTACCGCATTGGCAGCTACACAAAGTTTGTGTACGAAGATGGCGGTGACAACCGCAGAGATCGCGATCACGATAATTATTACCTCAACAACCTGCGCTACGGGGTGCGGGTGCAGCTGGGTTTTGATGATGTCGACTTCTTCTTCAATTACGATTTGAACGAGTTGTTCATTGGCAACCGGGGCCCGCAACTCAACGCTTTCAGTTTTGGAGTAACCTTTTAGGTGCCCTCTTATAGTTAGTCCGTCTTGCCCTGCAGTTACTTACAATTGTTAGGCAAGGCGGATTTGCTTTTTCTTGTTTCACTTCCAACACGTTCTGGAAGTTCGGGCTTTCTTGTGTACCTTTAAGGTCAAGAAAATTTTTTCAACTCTGGTATGGACGTGGCGAATTTATCCCGTAAAGAACAAGTAATCCGAACCGCGGCCGCGCTCTTTCGCGAGAAAGGCTACGTGGCTTCTTCCATGCGCGACCTGGCGCAAAAACTTGGTATCGAAGCGGCCAGTTTGTATTCGCACATCAAATCCAAAGAAGAGATTTTGCACAGTTTGTGCTTTGATATGGCCACCGAGTTTCGCAAGTCGTTGGATGCCGTGGAGAGACTGAATGTACCCGCCAGTGAAAAACTACGTCAGGGGATCATCGGCCACATCGAAGTGATGGCAAAAGATTTGATTGCCTCAGCGGTTTTCATGAACGAACATCGCCACTTAAGCCAACCTTACCTGCGCGACTTTCTGTTATTGCGCATTAACTACATCAACCGCTTCAAAAGTATCATCGAAGAGGGCATTCGCAGTGGCGACTTTAAAACCAGCATTGATAAAAAGCTGGCCGTAATGACTTTGTTCTCCTCCCTGAATTGGATGCCCCAATGGTACGATCCCGCCAGCAACATAAACTCGAGGGAATTGGGCGAACAATTGGCCGATATGCTGGTAAATGGCCTGAAAAAAGGTCGTTAGGTCGAAAGACCGACCCACGCCAATTTTTCTGAATAACCTAACTTCTGGCTTGGTTCTTTGTTATTTTTGCAAACGATTGTTAGGCTGAATTCCCAACTTTAAATCTTCACGTTATGTACGGTGGCGGAACCATTTTCGAAAGCATCAAGGGCACAGAGGTAGAAAACGAAAATCCCGCCCAACTGGCCGCGTTTCAGGCCCGAATCGACCGGGGCGAAAAAATCGAGCCGAGTGATTGGATGCCCGCGTTATACCGCAAGCAGTTGATTCGCATGATTGAACAGCACGCACACAGCGAAATCATTGGCGCGCTGCCGGAAGGAACCTGGATTACGCGTGCGCCCGGCTTTAAACGTAAGATGGCGTTAATGGCCAAAGTGCAGGACGAAGTAGGCCATGCCCAACTTCTGTACAGCGCAGCCGAAACCCTGGGCAAACCACGCGAGCAAATGATTGACGATCTGATCAACGGCAAATCCAAATACTCGAACATCTTCAATTACCCTGCCTTTACGTGGGCCGATTCGTGTTTTATTTCCTGGCTGGTAGATGCCGGGGCAATTGTGAATCAATTGGCCAACGCGAAAGGCAGCTACGGCCCCTACTGCCGCGCGTTAGATCGCATCTGTGCGGAAGAATCATTCCACTTAAAATACGGCCACCATTGTGTGATTTATCTTGCCAGTGGTACACCCACACAACGCGCCATGTTTCAGGAAGCACTCAATCGTTGGTGGGCTCCGATGATGCATTTCTTCGGACCGTCCGACAAAATCTCCGCGCACACCGAAACGCTCATGCGGTGGAAGGTGAAAATGGCCACCAACGATGACATGCGCAATCAGTTTTTGGATATGTACGTACCCAAAATCAGAGAACTGGGCTTTGTGATACCCGATCCAAACCTTTGCAAGAATGAAGAAACCGGCCGTTGGGAATACACCGAGCCCGACTGGGAGGAGTTTAAACGCGTCATCAATGGCGATGGCCCCTGCAACAAAGAGCGCCTGGCCGTTCGCCGGATTGCGGAGGAACGTGGCCGCTGGGTGCGTGAAGCCTTGAAATCGAAAGAAACGGCTTACGTGACCCCGTTGGCATGATGCCCACGCCCGGCTCATTAGACCCCCGCGTCAATCGCCTGCCAGAAGTTGGTGATTTAGACGGCATCTACCGCAAGGCTCCGCTTGATCAGTTTGGCACTTTCGAAGTGTTTGTGCAACCCAAAGAAGGCAAGCCTTTTCAACATGAAGGAATCGTGCATGCACCTAACCTGGAATTGGCATTTGTGCTTGCCAAGGAAGCGTTTACCAGACGTTTTCTTTGCATTTCCATTTTTGTGGTGGACACGCGCGAAGTCTTTGTTTCGCCCATGACGGAGGGAGATGAAAACGTGTATGATCGGATACCAGCTGCCGGATCAGTCGGGGGCGACACAAGCAAATTCGAAGTTTTTCATTTATCCAAACGCGGCAAGCAGCACGTACATGCAGGAACTGTGCACGCCTCAACACCTTTGGAAGCCATGCAACTGGCCAAGCATCAACTGCGCGGTGATAAAGTGGTGTACAATGTTTGGGCGGTTGCCACGAAGGCTATTCGGTTTACCCAACCTGATGAACAGGATTTGTGGCTCACGCTTCCAGAAAAAAAATTCCGCGATGCTGCGGATTACAAGGCAGGCGAAAAATTGAAATCGTTTCTCGACAAGAAAATATGAAAGCTTCACGAATTTTTCGGATTTCGGGCTGGATAGCTGCCGGCATTACCATTGTTGGCGCAATCTTCAAGATTATGCACGTTTTTCCGCAGTTGGGCCAGCTGTATCTGGTGGGATTGCTTCTGTTTTCGATGACTGAATTCACCCGGTTTGCTTTTCTTTTTCGACAAATTCCTCAAAAAAACTGGACCGATTATTTACGGCTAACCGCATACGGATTTTTATTTGTGATGATCGTTCTTTGCTTTTTTGGAATTTCTGAGTTCTTGATCATTGCCCTGTTATTAATGGCTTGTACCTTTTTTATTGACGCATTTTTTCACAACCGCCAGCCAGTTTCATGAATCACGTCGCACTGAAGGAATTACTTTACAAGATGGCGGACGACCAGTTGATTCTCGGTCACCGCAACTCGGAATGGACGGGCTTTGGACCATTGCTGGAAGAAGACATCGCATTTTCTTCGATGGCCCAGGACAAAGTGGGTCAGAGTTACGCACTGTACCAACTCCTGCACCAACTGGGCGAGCAAGAGCCGGACACGGTGGCGTTTACCCGCAATGCGAATCAGTTTCACAACTGCCAGTTGGTGGAACTGCCCAATGGCGAATACGACTTTAGTTTAGTCCGCCACTTTTTGTTTGATACGGCCGAAGCTGCCCGCTTCGAGTTCCTGACACAATCCAATTACGAACCACTCGCATTACTGGCAAAAAAAATCCGAGGCGAACTCCGCTACCACACCCTCCACGCAAACACGTGGATCAAACAGCTCGGTTCAGCCACAGACGAAAGCATCAGTCGCTTACAAAAGTCTTTGGACGTTGCGTTTCCTTACGCCTTGGGCATCTTCGAACCTGCTCCTTTGGAAGCTGACTTGATTGCCGACAAAATCTTTGCAGGCGAGCAAGCGCTGCAAGCAGTTTGGTACACCCGGATTCAAACCGTGCTAACGCAAACAGCTCTGCTCATACCTGATATGGCCTCGGTGAAACCCGTTTACGGTGGCCGAATCGGAAACCACACTCCGCACCTCCAGCCTTTGCTGGATGAGATGAGTGAAGTCTTTCGCATTGACCCGACAGCCGAATGGTGATGAACCCCTCTGTCGAGAAAATTCGAGAATGGTTGGAGGAAGTGAAAGATCCGGAGATTCCGGTTCTGTCGCTGGTGGATTTAGGTGTGATTACCGGGATTTCCTTCGAGCGCGACCAACTCCGTGTGGAAATGACACCTACGTTTGTGGGGTGTCCGGCGATGGATTACATGCAACAAGAAGTCGTTGAATGCCTGAAGAAACATGGCATCGAAAACCCTGTGGTTGAAATCAGTTTTCGCGAGGCTTGGAGTTCCGATAAAATCACCGCCAAGGGAAAAGCTGCACTAAAAAAATATGGTTTAGCGCCCCCGCCTGATAGTCAGCTTTTCACTGATCTAGAAGTGTTGGAACGCGCCGTGTGCCCGCGTTGCGAACGCGACAATACCGAATTAAAAAGCCCGTTCGGGCCCACACTTTGCCGGGCCATCTACTATTGCCACACCTGCCGCGAGGCATTCGAGCAATTTAAACCCGTGTAACTCTTTCCATTTTCTTTCGTTTCTTTCGGAACTTGAAAATGAGAGTTGGCATTCTTTTACTGATCTATTTGTTGTTTTCTACTGGCTGCACCAAAACAGTCCGTAACGCGGAAGCACCCCAGTTTACAAAAGCAGATACCTTGATGGATCAGTTATTGGTGTTGCAGGATTCGTTGCATCATCGTTGGTTGCGCGTGTCAATGTACGAACAATTGCACAACGACTATCTGAAACAGCTATTTCAGAAAGCCGTGTCATTGCGTACGCTTCCCGCACACGAACATATAGCCATCGATCAACAGATCATTCAACTCCAACAAATCCAACTGAACCCGCGCAACATGGCGAATCCAGATGTGATTCGCGAACACGACTTGGCCCGCCACGCGTTAACGACCGACATCTTTCTATTAGTTGACCTGCACGATCTGCATTTAAAGGATTCAGGAATTGCGCATCTCGCTCGTCAAATACAAGGCTGTCAGGATGCCACCTGGACGCTCCGCCAGACATATGATTCCTTGGCGCATCATTACAACCAATTCCTCTATCAACACCGAGAAGCGTTGGTCGACCACGACCCTGCGGCTGCACATCTTCCTCGGCCGCTGTTCGGTGCCGTGTTCAAAAAATAAGGGCTACCGTTTGGGTAGCCCTTTACCTTTTCAAAAACAAATTGCTTAGTAGCGGTAGTACTCGGGCTTGAACGGCCCACTCACCTCTACACCAATATACTTGGCTTGCTCGGGTGTCAGCTCTTCCAGCTCTACTCCGATTTTCTTTAAGTGCAGGAACGCAACTTTCTCATCCAGATGCTTGGGCAGCGTGTAAACTTTGTTTTCGTAGTTGCTCGAGTTATTCCAAAGCTCGATCTGCGCCAGCGTTTGGTTGGAGAACGAATTTGACATCACAAACGAGGGGTGGCCCATCGCGCAACCCAGATTCACCAGACGGCCTTCGGCCAGTAGGATCACTTCACGACCGTTCTTTAGCGTATAGATGTCTACCTGCGGTTTGATCGTGTCCTTCTTTGCATTCTTATTCAACCAGGCAACATCAATCTCATTATCAAAGTGGCCAATGTTACAAACGATGGTTTTGTCTTTCATCGAAGTGAAGTGCTTCTCGTTCACGATGTTCACATTACCGGTAGCGGTAACCACGATGTCCGCTTCAGGAATGGCATGCCCCATCTTCTTTACGGCATAGCCATCCATGGCGGCCTGCAAAGCACAAATCGGGTCGATCTCCGTAACGATCACGCGTGCACCAGCACCGCGTAACGAGGCAGCAGAGCCCTTGCCCACGTCTCCATATCCAGCCACAACAGCAACCTTACCAGCAATCATCACATCAGTGGCTCGGCGAATAGCATCTACCAACGACTCTTTGCAACCGTACTTATTGTCGAATTTGCTTTTGGTAACCGAATCATTCACGTTAATAGAAGGCAACGGCAGCTTGCCGTTTTTCATGCGCTCAATCAAACGGTGAACACCGGTAGTAGTCTCTTCCGAAATCCCGCGGATACCAGTTACCAGTTCCGGGTAGCGATCCAACACCATGTTGGTCAGGTCACCGCCATCATCCAAAATCATATTCAAAGGCTTCCCACCCTCAAACGCAGTTAGCGTTTGCTCAATGCACCAATCAAACTCTTCCTCGTTCATTCCCTTCCATGCAAACACGGGGATGCCCGCCGCGGCGATGGCAGCGGCCGCATGATCTTGAGTAGAAAAGATGTTGCAAGAAGACCATGTAACTTCCGCCCCCAGTGCAGTGAGTGTTTCGATCAGCACAGCCGTTTGGATCGTCATGTGCAAGCACCCGGCAATTCGGGCGTCTTTTAGCGGTTGTTTTGGACCATATTCTTCACGAATGGCCATCAAACCGGGCATTTCAGCCTCCGCGAGGCGGATTTCTTTTCGGCCCCATTCGGCCAGCGACATGTCTTTAACCTTGAATTTTTCGGCAGTTGTTACCATGATTTTTGCAATTTTGGCCGCAAAAGTAGCACTTTGGTAACGCTTTTCCCACTCGCGCCTAAGCTGTTGAACCAAATCTGTAGCCAGGGGGTTTTTACTAAAAATCAAACGAATGCAAATGGACAAAAAGAAGATTAGCGTAGAAGTGGTGTCGGATGTAGTATGTCCGTGGTGTTACATCGGCAAACGCCGGCTGGAGAAGGCAGTGGACTCGCTAAAGGAAGAATTTGATTTTGATATTTCGTATCAGCCCTTTGAACTCAATCCAGAAATGCCTGTGGCGGGAGCCAACCAGCACGCTTACCTCGCCAAAAAATTTGGCAGTACACAGCGTTATCAACAAATTACCGCACACGTCACAGCCGTAGCACACGAAGAAGGACTGCGCTTTGATTTCGAAAGACAGCAGGTCGCGCCTAACACACGCATCGCGCACCGACTATTGTTGTTGGCCAAGGAAAAAGGGTGCCAGCCCGCCCTGAAAGAAGCATTCATGAAAGCGTACTTCACGGATGGTATCGACATGTCGAATCCCGAAAACTTGAAGTCGATTTGTGTGCAGATCGGTTTGGCAGCCGATCGGGTACATCAAGTAATTACGTCTAACTGGGGCGAGCATGAAGTGATTCTCACCGAGCAACTCCAGCACCAACGCGGTGTAACGGGTGTACCGTTTTACATCATCAACGGCAAGTACGGAGTTTCGGGCGCACAACCTGCCGCCACGTTTCGACAGATTTTTCAAGAAGTAGCGGTGGAGACAACAGCGGAAGCCGCTTGCGACACCGACCGGAAAAACTGCTGATTTTACTGCTTCACCAAATCTTCTTGTTTGATGATGGCCGTCCACACACTTGTGCGGCCTTCGTCCATTCGGGTCCAAATCGGGGCAATAACTCCTTTGTGGGCAGAGATGTTGTTGTAATCGCCAAAGAACTTCTGATCGGATGGAACAAATGGACTCTCGCTGATCTTCACTTCGGTGAATTTGTTCCCGCCATCGGTGGAGTAGGCTAAATACACATCCGTTTGGTTGTCATCGTAAGCTCTTCGATCGTAATACACGATGTAGATATGGCCGGTAGTCTGATCCACCGTCATCCACGGTAAGAACTGGTGTTTGCCCGGTGCATCTTGGTTAATGCGAACGGGGCTTGTCCAGTTATCGCCACTGCTGGTAGAGCGAGAGAACCAGATATCGGTATCGTTCTCACCATTCTTTTGATCGGCCCATACCAAATACAAACTGCCGGTAAAACGCGAAGTACTATTATCAATCATCAGCACCGGCATACCATTGCATCGGCTTAAGCCCGGAATCTTCATGCTCCAGCCACCATAAATACGTTGTATGGCCAGATCGTTGCGCAA
>JBIIVI010000049.1:0-15783 GCA_044339555.1 Cyclobacteriaceae bacterium
TTTATCTCGCACTGGAGATAAAAAATCGGTTGCTCAGTAATTTCACGTTTCAGCGGCACTTTGCTTATGAACACCGCGTCCAATTTGTCCCACAAGATTTTCAGGGTGAACGTAAATCCAACCAAAAAGGAAATCACACCCCAGGCACCAAAAAAATGCATGGGGCGTTTGGCAAAGCGACCAATAAACGTAAGCGTGAGCAAATCGAGGAAGCCGCGCATCATGCGCTCCCACCCAAATTTGCTGCGGCCGTATTTTCGCTCCCGGTGCTCCACAATTTTTTCGGTAATACGCGTGAAGCCGGCCCATTTGGCGATCACAGGAATGTAGCGGTGCATCTCGCCATACACGGTGATGTTCTTCACCACCGAATGGTGATAGGCTTTCAGGCCACAGTTGAAATCATGCAGGCGGATGCCCGAAATGCGGCTCGTAACAAAATTGAAAAATTTGGAGGGCAACGTTTTTGAAATCGGGTCGTGGCGTTTTTTCTTCCAGCCGCTTACCAAATGCCATTTCTCCTGCGTAATGAGCCGATAGAGTTCTGGAATTTCATCGGGACTATCTTGTAAGTCGGCATCCATGGTCATCACTACTTCGCCCGAAGCTGCCCGAAAGCCCACCTGCAACGCGGCAGCCTTACCAAAGTTACGATTGAACCGAAGCCCTTTGAAGCAACTGTTGGTGGCGTTTATGCGCTCAATTACAGCCCAGGTTTGGTCGGTGCTGCCATCATCAATGAAGATCACTTCATAAGAAAAGCCGTGTGATTCCATCACACGGCTGATCCACTGACTTAGTTCGGGTAAGGACTCTTCTTCGTCTTTGGCGGGAATGACGAGGGAGATTTGAAGTTGTGAACTCATTAACGAATTAGAAACCCGGATCTGGATTTTTCTTTTGTGTAAACAGCGTGACGATTAACGACATGATGGCTGCGCCAAATGCGCCACCAAACACGAAGAATACCCAGAAGAATTTCTTCGTGAAGTTAATAGCCATCTCGATGGCCTCCTCGCTTTGCCCTTGTTGTTCCATTTGTTCGGCCGTTTTGTTCCAAAGGTCTTCCATCATGTTTGTATCAACAAAATTGGCGTAGACATATGTAAAGACACCGCCAATCACAATGGAAACCATAAAAGCCACAAATGCAATTCCAAAGCCCTGCCCGAACGACATAAAGCCATCACCATTATCTTTGAAATATTTATGAGCCATGACGATGATAGCGATTGAAATGGCAAAATTGACCCAGGTATTCCAACTCTTAAAGTCGCTTTGCAAAGGGTTTCCACCCGCTACTGCAATGATTACTGTTAACGCGATTGAAGCAAGGGAAAGGTAGAGCCCATAACGAAGCCCTGTGCTAAATACGGTTGGTTTTTCGGTTGTTTCTTCCATGGTGTGTGTGGTTAATTCAATTTGGGTTGTCTTCTCAAAATTACAGCTAATATAATGCTAACAAAAAGGCTGATCAGGCCGCTCTGCCACGCATAAAGCACGGCTAAATCTGTGGGTTTAGTAGCCGCAATCGCCTTTAAATTACGGTCCACGTTTTCTTTTCCGATTTTTTCGATCACATCGGCCGGAAAAGCGGCTACCTGCTCGCGAAACAATTGCACGTACTCGTCAATAAACGAGGGTCGCAGCGTGGCATAAACCCAAATCGCCAAAGCGGTCAGGCACGCGAAAATCAACGTCAACAACATGCTTGCGATCATACCCTGCCAAAAATAGAGCAGGCCAGAAAAATGGCGCTCGCGCAACTCCCGCAAGGCAAAAAAGATGGCAAAACCCAGCAGGATGATGCGGAAATCAAAAAAAACCGGGATCAAAAACGGATGCCGACCCATGGCATAAAGGATCAGCAAAAACGCAAATCCAAACAACGAAGCGAGCAGACCGTACTTGGCAGCAACAACAACCAGCGGGTGCTTAGGCCACATCAATCCATTGTTTGTTGTTGTTGAAAACAGCCACCACTTTTCCTTTGAGGGATTGGCCCAACCAGGGCGAATTCTTCGACTTCGAAAAATGATTGGCCTCGCCGTACGTCCACACGCGTTCGGGATCCAAGAGTGTGAGGCAGGCTTTGGCATCCTCCTGGATCGTGGGGGCTTCCAGGCCGGTAACTTCGCGCGGGGCGGTTGAAATTTTATGGATCAAATCTTCCATCGGCACTACTTCGGCCAGTCTAATTAACTGGCTGGCCACCGTAGCCAGGTTAATGATCCCGGGTTCGGCATGGTCAAATTCCACGCCTTTGCTTTCATCATCCTGCGGTACATGGCCCGAAACCAGCACATCCAGTGTGCCGTCTTTCAACGCCTTTAGGATCGCTTCCTGATCACTCCTTTCTCGCAGAGGCGGGCTTACTTTATAATTGGTATCGAAATCCGCCAGTGTGCTTTCGTCTAAAATGGCCTGGTACGTGGTGCAATCGCAGGTAACGGCCAACCCTTTACGCTTGGCCGACTTCACCAACTCCAACGAACGGGCACTCGACAGCCGCGATAGGTGCAGCCGACCGCCGGCATAGGCCAGCAACTCCAGGTTCCGAATCAGCGCCAGTTCTTCGGCCAGTCGCGGAATGCCTTTCAACCCGAGTTGCGTGCTTACAATGCCTTCGTGCATCTGCCCAAAAAGTGCCAGCCAATGATCTTCGGGGTGATCGAGCACCAAGCCTTGAAATCTTTGCACATACTGCAACGCTTTCAAAAAAATATCTGTGTGGCCCAGGTGTTTAAGGCCATCCGTAAAGCCGATCGCACCCGCCACATGCAGATCATGCATGTCGGTCATCTCCTCGCCTTTTGCGTTTTTGGTAATGGCGGCCAGTGCATGGATTTGTACTAAGCGGCTTTCGTTGGCCCGCGTTAGATACTGCACATCGTTTTTTGTTTGTACCACTGGCTGGGTATTGGGCAGCAGTGCCAGATCCGTAAAGCCTGCCTGGGCCGCCGTTTTGGTGAGTGAGGTCAGGTCTTCTTTCGACTCGAGCCCGGGATCGCCCGAAACGCAGCCCAGATCAAACCACCCGGGCGATAAGTACATGCCCTTGGCGGGGATAACGCGGTCGGCCGAAAAGTTCTTATCTCCGATATCAGTAATTTTTCCATTCTGGACCAGCACATTTTTTTCCCGAAGGTGATGCGGGGATTTTTTATCGAGGAGTGTGGGAGATTGAATGAGAATCTTCATGCCAGGGGCCTCATTTTAGAAATCGGATCAACAAAACTTCCGCCAACAGGAACAACAGCGCTAGCAACAGGGCTTCGCGCCACAGCGGTCTGCCCAAATATCTTTCTTTTATTTCATTGCCAAAAGAGGCGGTGTCGGTCATTTCCAAAAACGATACCGTAGCCGGAACCTGAAATGCCGCTTTAAACTCATCGGAATTCCAACTTGCCAGCATAGATTCTTTTTTGTCGGGATTAAATGCCAGCAAGCCAAGCGTATCGGCTCCGTCCAGCGCATAACAAAATCCGGCCGTAATGGAAAGCGCGGGTAGCTCCATCACCACTTGCCCATTCTCTTTGCGCTGCGCAGGAATCCATTCCTGGGTGCCAACCAACCGCACCGGTTGCGGACTGGCTTCGCGTGCCACGGGCAACGAAATCACTTGCTGATGCGTGGTGTAGTAGGGTGCACGCTCGCTTCTGCGCCCCACGGACGCCAGCCGATAAAAGGTGGGCACAAAAAGCGCATGCTTCGAAAAATCAGAATCGCGATCCTGCAGCGAAGAGGCTAACAAAAAAGAGTTTCCGGCTTGCGACAAAAACGGTATTTGATCTTTGAATCTCAAGAGGGCCGCTGCATCCGACCCCCATCGCAAGGAGGGTGTGGCGGCAGGCATTAGCATAGCCGCCTGATCGGTTTCAAAAACGTTTTCAAAAAATGGATTGCGCGTGTCTGGTTTCTCCAACTCCATGGGCTTCGCATCTTTTTGCAGCGTAAATGTTTGTTTGGGAAACAGCGTGCGCCACGAGTTCACGTCTCCCTCGCGCGCAGGAATCAGTACAACGCGCCCACCCGATTGCTGATAGGCCAGCAGTGCAGCCAGCAAATTAGGTTCAATGCGAGGGAGTTCATTCAACACCACGAGGTCGGCACCTGGCAGCTCGCTGTAGTCCACATTCGCCACCTGATACGAAACATGGTTAAACAGTTGTGGATTGGCATAGACCGCCCCCACCCGATTGGTAGCTTGGGGGCCTTTGATTTCCACCACCCGCAGCGGCTTCCGCTCCGCCAGAGTGAAAAAGAACTCGTTATCAAAACTAATTGGGAAGTCGTTAAAACTGATGACCGCCTGATTGCGGCCGCGCCCCCAACTGGAGAGATCGAACGAGGCCGTGGCGGTGCCTTGCGGCTCGATGGTAACCGTAGCGGTTGCCTCCTGCCGTTGGTTGATCGCAAGCTTCACTACTAATCCCTCCATCTTGCGGTTACTCGTGTTGCGCAGTTTTACGTTAACGGAATTTGTTTCGTTGGCAGCTGCAAACGGACGATCCAGAAAAAGCGTATCCACCAACACGTTGTCGGTTTTTTGAAGTGGCAACTGCACCAAGTGCCAGTGGCGCGATGAATCCAGAAAGGCGGCCTCGGTACCCCACGTAGATTTCTGAAAATCCGAAATCCAGAAAACATCCTCGCTCCCGGCAGTTGTGTTGATACGGGATGCTACTTCGCTGGCTGAACGAAACACCGGAGTAAGACGCACGGTGGCCAATGCATCCGCGACTTCTATTTTGCTTTTGTACGTGTTCGAGAAAGGCGCAAAATCGTTGGTGATGAACCGAAACCGCGTGTCGGGTGGGAAGGTGGCGAGCAGTTGCTGGGCCATTTGAATACCGGCATCCAATGCCCGCGTCTTATCGGCCACGGGGGCAGACATACTCATGGAGTTGTCCAGATAGATGATTTTGTTTTTGGATTGACTGCCCTGAAACGGTGCAGGTAAGAACGGCTGTGCAAATGCCAGCACCAGAAAAAACAGGAATAGCAACCGGGCCGCCAGCACCAACCATTGCTTGAGCTTACGCTTGCGGGTGGTTTCTTCTTTGAGTTGCCGGAGCAGCCGGGTGTTCGAAAAAAATACGCGCGTTGTCCGGCGAAAGTTAAAGAGGTGAATGATGATGGGGATGGCCAGGGCAAACAACGCCCACAGAAAGGTTGGAAAGGCAAAACTCATCTCAGCAAAAGTAGTGATTTCGGGTTTTACGTAAGTGTTTATGTGCCAACACCGATGGCTTTACTTTCATCAGAAATAGTGTGGAAGGTAGTTGGCATAACAACCCACCAGTTTTGCACAAAAACACGTTACTGTTCCTAACTGCCTCTTCGTACTTTTGAAAAAACCAAACATTATGAAAAATTTGTTACTATTCATTAGTCTTCTATTTGTTTCTACCGCGCACGCGCAACTCCAATCGAATCAGGTATTGGTAGAGGGTTCGTTCAGTTACAGTCGTCTTCCGATTTTAAACAATCAAACCAACCGCTTCGCTGGCGTTAGCCTGTCGCTCGGGCTGATGGCATCGCAAAAAACTGCAGTGATCACCGGAGTTAATCTGATCGATAGTAAGACAAGTGGTTTAACCGGTACCAGTCTTTTTTCCCTTTTTATGGGTGTTCGTCAATTCGTACCACTCACTGAGCAAATTTACTTTTTCGGACAGGGCATTATCGGGTATGGCGATTTGATGGGCGATAGCTTTGGAACATCAGGCACGTTTTCAACCAACGGCGGTGAAAGTGTGTTTTTACAAGTCTCGCCCGGATTGATGTTTTTCCCCAAACCCCGATTTGCAGTAACCGCCCGCATTGGCAGCCTGGGCTACAAGTTCAAAGGCGAGCGGACGGGATCACTCTTCGAAATCAATGGCGGCAACCTGCGCCTGGGGCTTTTGTACCGATTCGGGGGCTAATTGGATGATGCCGTGCGCCTGCGGCAATAGAAGCCGTATGCAAGCGTAGTGGCTGCTGCGATCCATAACCCCAAAAACTCGCGCGACTCTTCGATAAACGAATGTTCCATTTTTGCTACGTTGTCGAACAGTTGCGCGTGGTTTTCCTGGCCCAGCCATTCCCGCACGCCCGGCACAAACCACAGGCTGTACACTAAAAACCCGGTGGCCAGCGCGAAGCAGATTTTTGGAAAGTATCGTTTAAAAAAAGTAAGCGCGCAGATCACAGCCACCGAGGCGTAGATCAGCACCCAATGCAATGGGTCGGGATCGTTGAGTTGCACAACGGCAAAAACAACGAAGAGCAAAGACATCACCAGATGGAGGTAGCGCATGAGTCGGTAAGATCGCAGGCCGCAATAAAATAAAAAAAGCCGATGCACGCGCACCGGCTTTTCTTTTCTGCGTTGCGAAAACGCTACTGTTTGCCGCCCAGCATCACCAGATCGTTCACATTGATTTCAGTGACGTAGCGTTTCTCGCCCCCGTTCGTCTCATAAACGCGGTGCACGAGTTTGCCTTCCACGGCAATCTCCTGACCTTTCTTCAGGTACTTCTCCGCCACACCGGCCAGGCTGCCCCAAATCACCAGGTTGTGCCACTGCGTGTCCTCCACTTTCTCACCTTTTGCGTTTTTGTACGAGTCGGTGGTAGCGATTGACATGGAGGCTTTCTTTTTGTCGCCAAAAGTTTTCACTTCCGGGTCTTTGCCTAAGCGACCGATTAACTGCACACTGTTTCTCATCGTTTTCATAGTTGTACGTATTTAAGTTATTAATTGATTTTCGTTTTTGGTTCGGTTACTGGCCGATCAACGACACAAAGGTGGCGGGCCGGAAAAGGCCGACTTGTATGTTAATCGTTTACTTCCGGTTATAGTCGTTTGTAAACGTTTGTAAACGGTTAAAATTTGTATATTGGGCAGAAAATCAAGTTTCCACACATCGAGCAAATGTTTCCGGTACGGCTATTTCATGACGCATTTCACGGTGAACCTGTTGCAAAGGCCTATGTTTTTGGCTCATTCGCAAGGGGCGAGGAGCGTCCGGAAAGCGATTTGGACATTTTGATTGAGTTATCGGAGCCCATCGGCCTTTACAGGCTGGTTTCTATCCAACTTAAGTTGGAAAACGTCTTTCACCGTTCCGTTGATCTCGTTACAACCACCGGCTTACACCCTTCTCTTCGCCCTCAAGTGGAAAAGGAACGCAGGTTGATTTATGAAAGGTAGTCAGGGTGACAAACAACGGCTGAACCACATTCTTCATGCCATCGAAAGCATCGAACAATTCTTTGATGGTATTTCAATTTCTGATTTTCGGAACAACTACATGCTACAACTGGCCGCAGTAAAATTACTTGAGAACATTGGTGAGGCCAGCAACAAACTAACTCCGGAACTCCGGCAGCGTTTTCCGGAAGTCAATTGGATTGTAATCATCCGCTCTAGAAACATTTTGGTACACGAGTATTTCCAAATTGACCTTGAAATCGTTTGGGAAACGATCCAACAAGATTTGCCAACTCTAAAATCTCAAATTCAAAAAATTAGCGCAATGTATGAGTGAAGCTGCGCTCAAAACCTGCCTCGAATGTGGCACCAAAATCACCGGCCGAGTGGACAAAAAATTTTGCTCCGATCAGTGCCGGATCAGCTACAACAACCGCCTCAACAGCGATGAAACCAAATACATGCGCAACGTGATGAACACGCTCCGCAAAAACCGTCGGATCCTGATTGAGCTTAACACCACCGGCAAGACGCGCGTAAGCCGCGACCGACTGGCCGATCGGGGGTTCGACTTCGGTTATTTCACCAGCACCTATACCACCAAAGAAGGCGCCCTTTACAAGTACTGTTTTGAGCAGGGGTATCTGGAGGTGGACAAGAATTTTTTTCTGTTAGTGGTCAAAAAAGAAATGTAACATGGCGTGGACGTTGGCCGGCAAAAAAGCCCTCATCACCGGTGGCACCAAAGGGATTGGAAAAGCAATCGTAAAAGATTTCGTAGAGCTGGGCGCAGAGGTCTGGCTGGTGGCGCGCAGTCGCCCGGATGTGGAAGCTCAGGTGGCGCATTGGCGTGATACCGGGGCCACCGTCATGGGGCTGGCAGGCGATCTGTCGGAAGGTAGTTTTCGCCAAGAGTTGATCACCGCTATTTCTAAAACCTGGGGTCGCCTGGACGTATTGGTGAACAACGTGGGCACGAACGTGCGCAAAAAATTCGTTGAGTATTCAGAAGCCGAGTACCGCAGCCTGTTCGAAACAAATTTGTTTAGCGTAACAGAAATTTGCCGGCTTGCTTTTCCGTTGCTGCAACAAGGAACCCACGCAAGCGTAATCAACATGGCCTCGGTAGCGGGCAGTACGGATGTGCAGAGCGGCCCGCCTTACGGGATGACAAAGGCAGCGATGATTCAACTCACCCGCCATCTTGCGGCCGAGTGGGCCCCGCATCACATTCGCGTAAACGCCATTTCGCCCTGGTACATCGAAACTCCGTTAACGGAACCCGTGCGAGCCAACCCCGAGCGAATGCAAAAGATCATTGAACGCACACCGCAGGGCCGCATCGGCCAGCCGGAAGAAGTAGCGGCACTGGCCGCGTTCCTGGCGATGGATCGCGCCAGCTACATTACCGGCCAAAACATCGCCGTAGATGGCGGGTTCTCGGTAAAAGGTTTGTAACTTCGATAACCGAACTTATCCGGATAACCATGAAGCAAATCGGGATTCTTTTTTTCGTGTGTCACACGATGGCTGTGCTTTCTCAACCCCTGCCCACCGGTAAACCCGAAGAAAACGGGTTATCAGCCGTGCGTTTAGCGCGAATCGACCGGATGGTGCAAGAGCATGTGCAAAGCAAAAAAATTCCCGGAGCCGTGTTGCTCATTGCCCGCAACGGCAAAGTAGTACATCATCAGGCGTTTGGTTTTAGTGATCTGGAAAAACAAATTCCGCTGAAGCGCGATGATATTTTTCGAATTGCCTCGCAAACCAAGGCCATCACAAGCCTCGCCATGTTAAT
Organism: Cyclobacteriaceae bacterium; assembly: GCA_044339555.1. Classification (GTDB taxonomy): domain Bacteria; phylum Bacteroidota; class Bacteroidia; order Cytophagales; family Cyclobacteriaceae; genus ELB16-189. The sequence continues at coordinate 8,999 of JBIIVI010000049.1, forward strand.
GTTGTGGGAAGAAGGAAAATTTCTGCTGGATGAACCCATCGCCAACTACGCACCTGAGTTTCGGAATCCCAAAGTCTTGAATCAATTACGCTGGTCGGACACCACGTACTCCACCATCCCCGCCAAGGGCGACATTACCTTTCGGCATTTGCTTACGCACACCTCCGGCATCGATTATGCCAGCATTGGCAGCCAGGAGTTTACCGCCATCTACGCCAAGGCAGGTGTACCCAGCGGCATTGGTAACGATAACATGGTGTTGGCCGATAAAATGAAAATCCTGGGTACGCTGCCGCTAAAACACCATCCGGGCGAGAAATACACGTACGGACTCAACACCGATGTGCTGGGCTATTTGGTGGAAATTTTATCGGGTCAGTCGTTGGACCAGTTTTTCCGCGAGCGAATCTTTAAGCCGCTCGGCATGAACGACACTTATTTCTACTTACCGAGAGACAAGCACGCGCGGCTCGTGGCGCTGTATGAAACCACGAGCGGTGGTTTGAAACGAATGACCCGCACAGCCTATGACCGGGTTGATCCCGACTATCCCAAATTGGATGGCAAATATTTTTCAGGTGGTGCCGGCCTCTCTTCAACTGCGGAGGATTATGCCAAATTCTTGCAGTTATTTCTAAACAACGGCATCCTCAATGGCCAGCGACTCGTCAGCCGCAAAACGGTAGAACTCATGCTCACCAACCAGGTTCAGGCTCCGTTAACGAATCAGTTTGGACTTGGCTTTGGCTTGGAAACCGACAAAAACGATTTCGAATCCGTGCTCTCGAAGGGATCGTTTTCGTGGGCAGGCGCATTTAATACCCACTACTGGGCCGACCCGAAAGAAAAACTGGTGGGCATTATATTCACAAATATGTACAACTCGCCCTACTGGAACATTGGCGATCGCTACAAAGTGCTGGTCTATCAGGCCATTAACGATTAGTCGAGCGAATCCATCAGATCTTTGTGGTAGCCGTTGGCAAACTCGTTAAACGGCAAGCGTACCACCAACTCATCGCTTTCGATCTGCGCGCGAATGGCTTTGGTATCGATAAAGTAAGGAATTGCTTTGTGATACACCACCATCGGGATGGCATGACTTTCGAGATGCAATAAGTAATAAACAGAAAGCTGGTTGTTATGAACTTCTGCCCGGCAGTTTTCTACGGCCACACCCGGTACCGACAATTTGATTTGGCGGAACTCAGCGGTTTGCGATAACTGAACCCGCGGCTCTACTGTACCACCTTGAATGGTGTTCAATGTATCAATCCCCTTCAATAGCTCGCTCGAAAGTGTTAGTATCTTCATCGGTCGCCTCTTTTCATGATCAGCGAGCAGTATATCAAGTTTTGTACCCGGTACGTTTTAAGTCAAAAAGGCAGTCGAAACACTCCTGAATAGCCAAGTTGGCGTTAAAAAACATAAGTCGATCTTTCTGAGCGCCTCTTGGGGCCCAAATCAATCTAACTGATAACCATCCATTTTAGTTAGGATTGACGTATTCAAATCCTTTGTTCTTCCATCACTACGTTTTTGTTGCAGTGTTGCGCAGCAGAATGAATTGCGTCTGCGAATAGTTGAAACAAAGTTGAAACTACTTTTTTCAAGCAAATCCCTACGGCTTTGCTATACCGCGCTCTAACTTTGTGGTGTGACAACAACCACCCTTTCAGTTAGCGATCGGCACTATTACCAGTGGGCACTTTATCTGGCTGTGTTTACGATTTTGTACAATCTGATAGAGGGAATCGTAGCCACGGTGTTTGGGTATTCGGATGAGACACTGGCGTTGTTTGGCTTTGGCGTTGATAGTTTTATCGAGATGATTTCCGGAGTAGGTATTCTGGTGATGATCCTTCGCATCCGGAATAATCCCGCGAGCGAACGCTCTGAATTTGAAAAAACCGCCCTCCGTATAACCGGTTATTCTTTTTTTCTGCTGGCAACAGGGTTGATTCTAAGCGCACTCTATACTACGTATGCCGGCATTCGTCCCACTACTACGTTTTGGGGTGTAGTGATTTCAGCCATTTCTATTTTGGTGATGTTGGCATTGATTTATGGCAAGATTAAAGCCGGTAACAAACTCCAGTCGGCAGCCATCTTGGCCGATGCCAATTGCACCAAAGTGTGTATTTATATGTCCATCGTTTTGCTAGCCGCCAGCGCCATTTATGAGGTAACGGGGTTTGCTTACGCGGATGCGCTCGGCACCGCTGGTCTGGCTTGGTTCTCTTTACAGGAAGGCCGCGAGTGTTTTGAAAAAGCCCGCCACAACAGTCTTTGCGGATGTGGGCATGAATCGTAGTAGCGCGAACTAGTCCTTAAATCGAAACTTCATAAACAGAATGGCCAACGCCAACACGGTGGTAACAGCGTTGGCAGCTATTACCGGCACGTCTTGCTTTAAAATCCCATACCAGAGCCACAACAAGGTGCCGAGGCAAAAAATCGAAAACATGAATAGTGATAAATCGCGGGCCGAGCGACTGCGATAGGTTTTGATCACCTGCGGCAGAAACGCAATGGTAGTAAGCGTGCCCGCCACTAATCCCAAAATATTTACATCCTCCAAAGTTTTTTACGGTTTAGTTTAAGAAATCGAACAAAAGTAGTCGGGAATCATAGCTAACCTTAAGCAACCGTAAACCAACGCCCGGGGGTGCTGTTTGAATTGTAATTTTGCAGTCCCAAAAACTGAAATCCCATCCGCGAAAGCGCATTAACCTAACCCTCTACCCGGCTCCCTATTTATGATTGACCGTCTCATCTATTTCAGCGTTAAAAATAAGCTGTTTGTAGGAATACTTGTACTTGCCCTGATCGGCTGGGGTAGCTATTCGTTGTTGCAACTGCCGGTAGATGCCGTTCCGGATGTAACCAGTAACCAGGTAGATGTAATTACAAACAGCCCCAGCCTGGCGGCTTTAGAAATTGAGCGCTTTATTACCTCGCCACTGGAAATGGCCATGAGCAACATTCCCGGGCTGGTAGAGGTACGCTCCGTTTCCAAATTTGGGCTTTCGGTGGTGAAACTGGTGTTTGATGATGACACTGATGTGTATTGGGCCCGCCAGCAGGTTTTCGAACGCCTGGAGATGGTGAAGAGCGAAATCCCCGAGGAGTTGGGCAAGCCGTACATGGGCCCGGTCTCCACCGGCTTGGGCGAAGTGTTTCAATATGTGATTCGCGCGAAAGATCCGAACGACAAATCGTTTTCGTTGATGGAGGTGCGCACGCTGCAAGATTGGTTCATCCGCAAGCAGCTGTTGGGAATTCCCGGCGTGGCGGAAGTGAGCGGCTTTGGTGGCTATAAAAAAGAATACCAGGCGATGATTAAGCCAGACCGCATGCGGGCCTTGGGTATCTCGCTGGATGAACTGTTCACCGCGTTGAGTACCGGCAATAGCAACACGGGCGGTGCCTACATCGAAAAAGAAAATAAAGCCTTTACAATACGTGGTATTGGTTTGGCCAACTCGCTGGAAGAAATCGGCAACACGGTAGTGAAGGTAAACAACCACGTGCCTGTGCTGGTAAAAGATGTGGCCGATGTGGTTTTCGGAAACAGCATCCGCTACGGTGCCATTACGGTAGATGGTCAGGACGAAGCTGTGGGCGGCATCATCATGATGGTGAAGGGCGAAAACGGCAGCCGGGTGATTCAGCGCATCAAAGAGCGCATGAAAATCATTCAGCAGAAATTACCTGAGGGGCTGGTAATCGAACCGTTCATCGACCGCGAAAAAATTGTTTCGAAAGCCATCAAAACCGTTACCACCAACCTGATTGAAGGCGCCCTGATTGTCATTCTGGTAATCTTACTTTTTCTGGGCGACTGGCGGGCAAGTTTACTGGCTGCCTCTGTAATTCCGCTCTCCATGTTGTTTGCCTTCGGGCTCATGATTCAATTTGATGTGGTGGGTAACCTGATGAGTTTGGGTGCCATCGACTTTGGTTTGTTGGTAGACCCCGCCATCATCATTGTTGAATCAGTGGTGTTTTATCTGGCACTTGAGATGAGTAAAAATCCGGGTGAGATGGACCAACTGCAAAAAGAACGGGTGGTTATTCAGGCCAGTCAGGCCGCTAAAAAATCGGTGGTGTTTGGTGGCTTAATCATTTTGATTGTTTACTTCCCCATCTTGACCCTTTCGGGGATTGAAGGCAAAATGTTTGGGCCCATGGCCAAGACGGTAAGCTTTGCCATTCTGGGTGCCTTGTTGCTGGCGATTACCTATGTGCCGATGGTGAGTTCGCTCATTTTGCAACCACCCAAATCGCCCGATCATCACGGGTTTTCTGAAAAAATTGTACAATGGTTGTTTCGCTTCTACGAGCCGTTAATCCGCTTTGGCCTGGAAAAGCGAAGCGCTGTTATTATGACGGCAATTGGGATTTTGATTGCCGGGGTGATTGCATTTAAAAGCATTGGTGGCGAATTTATTCCCAAACTCGCCGAGGGCGACCTCGTGATTGAAACCAACCTGCCGGTGGGTACATCCATGACGGAAACCATCAAACTCAGCAAGAAAATTCAAACCATGCTGCTCGAAAATTACCCGGATGAAATCGAGCGGGTGGTTTCTAAGATCGGTACCTCCGAAGTGCCGGTAGACCCCATGCCCATGGAAGCTCAGGAAATTGTGGTGGTGCTCACCGATAAGAGTACATGGACAAGAGCAAAAGATCAGGAAGGTCTGGTTGAATTGATTGCCGAGGATTTGAAGATCTACCCCGGCATTGTGAACTCCATCCAACAACCCATCGAAAACCGGGTGAACGAATTAATGAGCGGTGCCCGCACCGACGTGGTGGTAAAACTCTTTGGCAACAACCTCGATACCATGGTGGTGAAAGGCAACCAGATCATCAAAATTATCAAAGGGGTGCAGGGCGCTGCCGATGTGCAGGAAAACAAAATTTTTGGGCTGCCGCAGATCAACATCAAATACAACCGCGATGCTATGGCGTTTTACGGAGTAACCGTTACGCAAATCAATCGCGCGATTCAAACCGCTTTTGCGGGATCGGTGGCCGGCATTGTCTACGAAAACGACAAGCGATTTGACTTAACGCTGCGCTTAGGCGGAGACGATCGGACCAAAGCCGAAAACATTCGCAATCTGATTATCAACGATAAAGACAACAACCCGATTCCGCTCCAGCAATTGGCCACCATTACCGAGGAGATCGGCCCTTCGGAAATCGGCCACGAAAACCTGCAACGCAGAATGAACATTGGCTTCAACGTGCGCGGTCGCGACCTGGAGTCGGTGGTGAACGATGCCATGGCGGAAATCAACGAAAAAATCATCCTGCCCGCGGGCTACTCAGTAGAATTTGGTGGCGAGTTCGAAAATTTCCGTAGAGCCAAAGAACGCCTCGCGATTGTGGTGCCCATCTCACTCATCATCATCTTTGGATTACTGTTTGCCACCTTTGGAAACACCCGCGATAGTTTGCTGATCTACACGGTAGTTCCGCTTTCAGCAGTGGGCGGTGTATTTTCGCTGCTCATCCGCGGTATGAATTTCAGCATCTCGGCCGGTGTGGGTTTCATTGCCCTTTTCGGAATTGCAGTGTTGAATGGAATCCTCATCATCAGTCATTTCAACACGTTGGAAAATGCCGGCATGACAGACATCCGCGAACGGGTGGTAAAAGGATTGCGCGAGCGGTTCCGCCCGGTGCTCATGACTTCTGCAGTAGCCGCTTTGGGTTTCTTACCCATGGCCTTGTCTACCTCTGCCGGAGCAGAAGTGCAAAAGCCGCTGGCTACGGTGGTGATCGGAGGATTGTTTACTTCCACAATCCTTACTTTGCTGGTTTTGCCCGTACTTTACACCTTCTTTAAAAAGGCAAAGCCCATGAAAATAAGTCCAAGTTCGTTGTTAATTGCCATCATAAGCGTTGCAGCGTTGACTCCGACCGCCAACGCCCAACGTTTGCAGCCGATCACCAGCGACTCTGCAGTGGCAACCGCCCTGAAGCGCAATCCGGAAATGAACTTATCGCAACAGCGCATCGACCAACAACGTGCTCTCAAGCCAACCACCTTCAATCTGCTGCAACCCGATCTGATCTTTGAAGCGCCTACGGGCGAAGACTTGCGGCCGGGTGTGTTGCAGATCATTGATTTTCCAACCGTGTACACCACGCAGCGGCAAGCCCAGAACAGACGCGTTGAGATTGCCGAAACAGAACGAAAAATTACCGCGAACAACCTGATCTACCGGGTTCGCTCCGGCTACAACCAACTACAGTTTCTGCTGGCAAAGAATCGCTCGCTGGAAAGTCAGGATTCGGTATATCGGGATTTGATCAAAGTAAATGATATCCGGTACCGTGTAGGACAAATCTCCAACCTGGAACGCATCAATGGCGAATCGCAATACAAGCGAATTCTTTTCAACCTGAAGCAAACCCGGGCCGAATTGCGCAATGCCAAATATCAATTCAATCTGTTAATCGGCTACCCCAACGACACGTCTCACATTCCAACCGAGCAGTTGTTGAAAATAGGGTACGTGATTGAGGAAACACCGGTGGACACTACCTACTTAATCAAAAACCCGCTGCTAACTTTTACTCGCCAAAACGAACTCCTGAGCAAAAAAATGCTACAGGTGGAGCGAAGCAAACGAATTCCTGGATTTGTTGGCGGATTTCTGAACCAGGGCAACGATGCTACTCCCTTGGCAGCGCGCGTGCGCGTAGGTATCACATTGCCCATTTGGCAGTGGACGTTCCAAGGCCACATTAACGCTGCTAAAAAA
>JBIIVI010000336.1:0-3465 GCA_044339555.1 Cyclobacteriaceae bacterium
CTAAAATATTTGTTTTACTTGTCTGTCCAAATAAAAAAGGAGTCGATTGCCAGCAAAGGATGGACAATATGATAATTTCTTTTAACAATTTCATGTCTCTCATTAGTGGTTTAATGCCCTATAACGACCGAATTTATACAATTGCCCTTATTCTTTTACCCTTCATATAACCCCAATCGCACATCGCCACCTAAACCAGGCGGTATGTGCAACAGAAAAGTGTAGGTAAGCCGCACCCCGGCCAGGGATAGCAGCGGAAACCCCGCCAGGGGTGGGCGGGCGCGCGGGCGCGGCGTTGGAGCGAATAGCCCGGCCCCCGACATCGGCAGGGGGGGCCGCCAAAAACTTGATTTAAAACTTACCGATCTTCAGGGTGGCATTGTAGGACCACGCACTCAGCTCGCGATCGCTCAGTCCACGCGCGCGGCTGTTGTACGCATGGCGGTAGGTAACGCCCGGGCTGAAGCGTAACCAGCGCAACAGGTTAAACTCCAGTTGTACGCCCGGCTCGGCCACCAGAAACCAGTTGGAATCATACATCGAAGCGGGTGCTTGCCAATTGTAATCGCGTGTGGGCCACCGCTCGTACTGCGTAGTGAAACCTACACCGCCAAACAGGTGGAACACGACATGCATGGCGCGGTTGGAACCCATGACATACTCGGTTACCAGTCCGGCTTGTCCGTAGCCGTACGACATCCGGGCTCCCGGTTGAGAGCTGTATTCCGGAAGCACGGGAATATAGTTCGTGGCACCGGCGGCCCCCACCCCCAGCAGCCACTGCCGGTTGATAAACACGCCACCATACACTTCGGACAGGTTGGCGAACTCACCGCCCAACGAGGTAAACTTGTTGGAGAGCGCTGCGTAGCCGCCGGTGCGCCCTTTGCGAAAAATGGTTTGAATGTCTTGTCTGCGGTCTTCTTCCTGCGCATGGGCGGCCAGGCTTGCGGCCAGCCAGGTGATGAGGATGAACTTTTTCATGAATTCGTAATGGTTGATGTCTGTTTCCTCTCAGACAATCCACGGCCGCTCCACCCCTAGTTAGCGGCTAAAATTTTTTTACTGTTTTTTTGATAGCGGCCCGGAAGCCAGATATTTGCTGCCTTTGAAACAACTTGTATGAAGCTTACCGCCCGTAACACCCACCGCGACCTCGCCTACTTTTACCTGGGACTGATCATTGCCTTTTCGATTTCAGGCATTTTTCTGAATCACCGCCAGAGTTGGAACCCCCGCCGGTACAAAGTGGAAACGCAGAACGTGAAGATGCCGCCCGTAGCGCCCGACTCCGTGAACGAGCAGTTCGTGCAACAGTTTTCCGCGCAGCAGGGTGTAGCAGATGATGTTAGGCGCTTTCAGGTAGTGGAGGGTAAGTTGCGCATCTCGTATGTGAACTACGATGCCGAAGTAGATCTCGCCACCGGGCAGGGAACCTTAACGCACTACCGCACGACTCCACTGCTTGGCCAGATGGTGAAACTGCACATCGACACCAGCAAGTGGTGGATTTATTACTCGGATATTTTTGGTGCTGCGATGCTCACGATTGCGCTTACCGGGATGTTTATTCAAACAGGCGATAACAGTTTCCAGAAACGCGGCTGGAAGCTGGCATTGGCGGGCATCATTTTTCCGTTGGTATTTCTGTTTTTGCTGTCGTAACGGGCGTGGGTTTACCCGATCCCAGAAAGATCGCGGCTGCCTGCCAATGCGGGTTCATTTCCAGTACGATTTTGATGACTGCGATAACGGGAATAAACAGGACCATCCCTGAAATCCCCCAGATGGAACTTCCAATCACCACCGAAACAAAAACGAAAAAAGCGTTGATGTCCATCTCCGAGCCTACGATCAGTGGGCGGCCCAAATTCTCTTGAAGAAGATTCGCCCCATACAGGCAACCCAATACCCCGAGGGCCGTTCCCAAACTGTCTTTGGTGATGTAGGTAATGAAGAAGACAACTACGAAGGCAATCAGGTTTCCTACGTAAGGAATAATGTTGAGTACCGCTACAAATGCGGCCAGGAACAACGCTTGCCGCACTCCAAAAATCCAAAAAACAATTAACGAAAGGCCCGCCATTAGCAACGTGAGCACCACAGTGCCACGGATGTAGCCGCTGGCAATTTTAGATGACCGAAGGGCAAAATCTTTGACTTGCTGCAGCTGCTCGCCCGAATAGCTAACCGTAATAAATTGCACAAACAGGTTACGGTAATAGAGAAAGAAGAACAGGTACACAAACATTAATGTGATGGACGAGAGCGAAGCGCCTAAAAGGCCCAATTCATGAATAAGCCAACTGCCTAATTTTTCGAGGCCGGATTTCCAGTATTGATCAAATGAGTTTACCGCTACGCCAAATGTTCGTTCAATCCACCGCAGATTCTCGTTTACCAATTGTCTTACCCGCTCGGTGGTTAGCGTCAGGTCGGAGGTAAAACCCATCAACTCCGATGAAAAAAACAAAATCAGCAACAGCACCAAAACCAGCAACAAGAGTACAATCGTGAGCGATGACATAGCCCGGTTGAAGCGCCATCGTTCCAGTCGGTTAGCGATGGGATAGGTGACGAGCGCGAAGTAAAACGCCCAGGCCATGGGGATAAGAATGTCTTTGGCAACCACCAGCACCGCCACGGTGAGAACGGCAAAAAAAACAACGGTGTTGTACTTCCGCACAAAAGAATACTTGGTCATAGAATATTCAATATGTCCGAGGAAAGATAGCGAATCCGGCTCACTATATTTAACGCATGACTCCGGCAAACCAAGGCTTAACTGCAAGCGAGGTGGCGCAAGCCCGTATGCGATGGGGCTGGAACGAACTTCCCTCGGCTCGCCCCAAATCGGTTTTTGGGGTTGCTTTGGAAGTGGTGAAGGAACCGATGTTCTTGTTATTACTCGCGTGTGGCAGCGTTTATCTGGCGTTGGGCGATTACCAGGAAGGATTGATTTTACTTTCTTCCATCTTCCTCATTATCGGCATCACGTTTTATCAATACCAGAAAACCGAGCAGGCGTTAAACTCGCTGCGTCAATTGGCCAGCCCGCGCGCGTTGGTGATACGAGACGGGCGCACCCAGCGTATCGCAGGCCGGGACGTGGTGCCGGGCGATATTTTGATGATCCGTGAGGGCGATCGCATTGCGGCCGATGGCAAGGTGTTGGAAGCAGTTAATCTGGTGGTGGATGAATCGATCCTGACGGGTGAATCTGTACCGGTGGATAAGAGAGCTGGTGCCACCGATGAACCGGGCTCGGCTTACAGCGGCAGTTTGGTGGTACGTGGCACCGGCCTGTTGGAAGTAACGGCCACGGGTGTACAATCGCAATTTGGAAAAATCGGCAGTTCCCTCAGCCAAGTCGAACCGGAAGAAACCCGCCTTCAGGTGGAACTCAAGGTACTGATCCGCAGACTTGCTTTCGGTGGCATCGCAGTTAGCCTCTTGGTTTTTGTT
>JBIIVI010000337.1:0-3463 GCA_044339555.1 Cyclobacteriaceae bacterium
AACCAGTCGGGCGCCTGGTCAGAGCCAAAGGTGATTCCGCTTTCGTCTGAGTACAATGTGGGTACCGCGGGGATTTCGGCCGATGGCCAAAAAATGCTCGTATTCATGGGCGGGGTGTCCGACCCCGGCAATCTCTTGCAAATTACCAAAGCGGGCGAAACCTGGTCGAAACCTTCGTTGGTGAATCCGTTATTGAATTCACCGCAGTTGGAATCCACTGCCAGCATTACACCCGATGGAAAGGTGATCTACTTTGCCAGCGATCGCAAAGGCACATTGGGCGGACTTGACCTGTGGAAGATGGAGCAAAAAGCGGATGGCACCTGGAATGCGCCCGTCAATCTCGGCCCGACCATCAATACCAAAGATAACGAAGACGCGCCTTTTATTCATCCCGACCAGAAAACGTTGTTCTTTACCTCCGATGGGCACACCACGATGGGCGGTCGCGACATTTTTGTTAGCCGCCTGGCAGACGGTAAATGGACCAAACCCGAGAACATGGGTTATCCGGTAAATACCACTGCTAACGATAACTACTTTACACTTTTGGCCGATGGTAAACGTGCCTATTTTTCTTCCGATCGAAAAGGCGGTAAAGGTGCTCAGGACATTTACTTCCTGGATATGCCGATAAACTCTTCCAGCATTCCGCTTACCATGATCAAAGGCAAGATCCTGAATGGCGAAACCGGCAAGCCAATTCCTACCAAAATGTATGTGGTGGACAACACCAGTAAAAAGAAAGTCGATTTTGTTTACGATCCCGATCCGGAAACCGGCAACTATCTCATCATCCTTCCGCCAGCTAAGAACTACGACATCATCATTGAGTCGGAGGGCTTCTTGCCGTATACATTAAATGTAAATGTTCCGAACCAGAATTACTTTTATGAACTGTTCCAGCAGGTTTCGCTCAAAACGATCAAGCAGTTTGATGTAGTGGTGGGGCAGGAAGTGTTGGTAAAGAATGCCTTTTACGATACCAATCAGGATGCCAAAACCGACTTGCGCAAAACCCATGAAGCAAAGTTGGTGCAATCCGGCAACGTGGATGTATACGATATGATGCTGGATTTAATGGCATCGAACGACAAAGATGGAATTCAGTATTTGGTCGATCTGATCAACCACAAAGACCCGGTAGACGGCATTAACTTCGATGAGAAAACAAACTCAAAAATTGAAGTAGCCACACGCACCTATTTTTATGATGAAAGCGATGAGAGCAAATTCGAAAAGAAACAAGTAGAGGGCAAACAGATCCTGACGTTACCCACGATGTATGTTGCCGAAGAGGCCCGCAGGCTGAAAGAAGGCAAGAAGCCGGCTGTGTACGATCGCGCGTTGCTGGGCAAGACAGCGAAAGTATACTTTGAGGCAGGCAAAAGTGAAATCAAACCCCAATATGCAGTTGAATTGGAGGGGATATTCAAAGCGCTAGATCAGTTCACGGATTTGGGGATTGAAATTTCGGGGTTTGCGTCGGCTGAGGGGTCCGAAGAATTGAATCGGGAGTTATCGAATAAACGTGCGATCGAGGTATTGGAGTACTTCAACCATAAAGGTGTTGTACGCAGGCGCATTGTGGCCCGCGGCTATGGAGCCACCAAAGATCAAGTGGCGGCCAAAGAGGAGGGAAGACGCGTAGAAGTACGCGTGGTGGATTTGCAAAGTTCCGGCAAATAAAATTTAACATGGGGCGATAAGACTTTGTGTTTCGGTTCATGGGCTGTTTTTTTGTGCCCCATGAACCGATTACTTTTCCTTGTTTGCCTGGCCATCGGATTTCGTGTGGCGGCCCAGCCCGACTCCGTCCGACAGTTGGAAGAAGTGGTGATTCAGTCGAACCGCATTCAAACCGGCTTCGATGAAACATCGGCCAGTGTGCTGGTGGTGCTGCAACAACAGCTCAAGCAGTCGCCCGCGCTCAGCATTCCGGACGTGTTGCATTACTTTGCGGGCATTGACATCCGCCAACGCGGAGCCAATGGTGTGCAGGCCGATCCCGGCATTCGTGGCTCCACCTTCGATCAGGTTTTGATTCTCATCAACGGAATTAAAATCAGCGACCCACAAACCGGCCACCATTCGTTAAATCTGCCCATCGACATCGAAAACGTTGAACGCGTGGAGATTATCAAAGGCCCGGCTGCGCGCATCTACGGACAGAATGCGTTTGCAGGCGCCATTAACATCATCACCAAAAATCCAGATCGAACATTTGTGAAAGCGCAGGTGGTTGCTGGCGATTTCGGGCTCGGAGGCGCTCGTGTTTCTGCTGCATATACCGGTGGCCAAATCAAGCACTATCTATCCTGGAGTACCGATTTCTCCGATGGCTATCAATACAATACCGATTATAAAATGAGCAATTATTTCTATCAGGCGGAGGCCGTGAGCCGGGTAGGGAAGTGGCAGTTTTTGGGCGGCTTTACCGATCGAAAATTTGGAGCAAACGGCTTTTATGCAAGCCCCGATTTCCGCGATCAGTATGAGGAAATTCAAACCAGCCTCGCTGCGTTGTCATTGGAGACCAAACCTTCAAAGAACTGGCGTGTCACCCATCGGTTGTATTGGCGCAGAAATCAGGATGAATACCTCTTTGTTAGGTCGAACCCGGCCTTGTTTCGCAATCTGCATATCAACAATACAATTGGATACGAGGCCAATGCGCAGTTTACCAACAGTTGGGGCATCACTGGGTTGGGAGTGGATGTAAATACTTTGACATTGCGTAGCAATCGGTTGGGCGATCGTGCGCGCACGGTGGCCACCTTGTTTATGGAGCATCGCTTTGAGCTGCTCAACAAACGCATGGATGTTACACCCGGATTTCAGTTGAATCATTACTCGGATTTTGGTACCAATCTTTTTCCGGGCGCGGATGTGGGCTATGTGCTCAACCAGAAACTAAAGGCGTTTGGGAATGTGGGCTACACGTACCGAGTGCCCACGTACACGGATTTGTATTACCAGGATCCGGCCAACGTTGGGAACCCCGATTTGCAACCGGAAGAGGCCGTGTCGTACGAGGCGGGCTTGAAGTGGATCAACACCCCGCAGTTGCAAGCACAAGCATCTTACTTTAGGAGAGACGGGCGTAGGATTATCGACTGGACAAAAGCACAAGCTACCGATCCTTGGCGTCCCGACAATCTGAACAACGTGATCATGAGTGGCCTGGATGTAACGGTGAATTATGCGTTTAACTACCGCGCGGCCCACGCCCTGGTGCAGCGATTGGAAGTAGGCTACGTCTTTATCGATGGCCAGGAAATCAACTCGCTGGGTTTTTCCCGTTATGCACTCGAAAACTTGAAGTACCAGCTCACAGCTACCGTGCAGTTACGCTACACGGAACAACTTCGGCAGACGATTAACTTCCGCTTTTTCGATCGGGTAAATCTGCCCGATTATCAGGTGATGGATACCCGGGTGGGCTGGTATAGCAAAAAGTTGA
>JBIIVI010000051.1:0-15449 GCA_044339555.1 Cyclobacteriaceae bacterium
ATCCACCTCGCTCTCGGTTGCCTCGTACTTTACCGGATCCCGGTACCAGGCGTTGCCCACGTGATGACGAGTGCCCGCGATCAGTTGAATATCCGGGTTGCCGCTGAGCGCATCGCGATACGTGTTGAACCCACTCTCGGTATTCACCCAAGCCGAAATCACGCCGGACGTTGCAAATCCCAGATCATAGTTTTTTTGAAACTGTCCGTTTAAGTAAAACGCCACGCCCATGACAATTGCCAGCAGTGAAATCACAAACTGCCCACCCAATAATACCCGGGTGAACCAATTTGTGCCCCCGAAACGGGCGCGTCCTTTTAAGATACTTACGGGCTCAAACGAAGTGATGTAAAACGCAGGATAGCTTCCCGCAATCACGGCAGTTACCGCCAGCAAGAGAGCCAGAAACAACAGAAACCCATAGTTCTCGGAATAGATCATCTTAATCTCCAGCCAGTTCCAAAGCGAATCATAAGCCGGCACCATCCATTCTGCGAGTAGCAGCCCAAACACCAAACCAAAAAAACAAAGTATGAGATTCTCGCCCATGAACTGAAGCACCAGTTGCTGGCGCATCCCACCCATTACCTTTCGAATGCCTATCTCTTTTAACCTTCTGCTGGAAATGGCGATGGCCGTGTTGGTAAAATTGAAGCAAGCAAGCAACAGTAAGAGGCCCGCCATGACCGCTGGCACAATCACTGCCTCCTTGGGCAAGCCACCCCAGAGTCCTTCGCTGAACACCCGCGGATTGGCTCGGTTTGCTTGCATCATCCCTGCAAAGCGTTGGAGATAGTAGTTCGAGATTTTGAAATCCTCCCGCACTTTGTTTTGAGGCTCCACATACGTCTGTAGCTGCTTCTCCACTATGGGCACATCGCCGGGCGAATCAATCCACAGAAAAAGTGCCGTGGTCCAACGTTTCCAACTATTTTCGCTGGCATCCGGGTCCAGATTTACATCCCAGAAATTGTCGTACAGCGTAACAGCATCGAATAAAAGACTGGAGTTGAGCGGCTGCTTTTTGAAAACCCCGCCCACGGTAAACTCTTTTGGCCTGCGCACACCATCAGCACCCAGAATGATCTGTGTAATCGGTTGGCCCACCACATCTTCGCGATTAAAATATTTGCGGGCTATCTCATCGCTGATAAAGATTTTTGATCGATCAGTAAAGTCAGCCTGATTGCCGTGCTTCCACTCAAAAACAAACATCTTGAAGAAAGTGGAATCGGTAAACGCAAAGGGAGTTCCGAAAACTTCATCGCCAATACGCACATCCACATAGCTGATTTGAAGGCGTGCAGTTTGCTTTACCTCTTTGATGTTCTGGCGCACGTACTGGGCTAGCGGCATGGGCGCCATGGCGTAGCGTTCGCGTTTACCTTGAAACTCCCGCCAAAACTGAACGCGGTATATCGAATCACCCTTGATCTGGGTGGCATCCCAGTCGGCTGCGTATTGATAGTTGAGGTACGCCACTACGCAGCAAGCAATGGCAACCCCCATTCCCACTACATTAATCAGAATAAAGATTTTGTTCTTCGCCAGGTTCCTGAACGTAATGGCCAGATAGTTTCGCAGCATAGCGTGTAATTTGTGTGCTTAAGACGAAAGCAAAATTCATTCCGTTGCATGATGTGCATTCTATTTTCAAAAAGAAATGCAATCTCATTTTTACCTGTTCGTAACTGAACAGCCTACTGTTCAAAAAAAATCCCGGCCGAAGCCGGGACATAAACCTAACCTTACACTACGAAATGATCGATCTAAATGTGAAATTGCTCTTTGATGTTTTCGGTCACCACTTTTCCATCGAACAAGTTCACGATCCGGTGTGCATAGTTGGCATCGTACGGCGAGTGAGTAACCATGATCACCGTGGTGCCTTCTTCATTTAGCTGCGACAGCAACTTCATCACTTCTTCACCGTTTACCGAATCCAGGTTACCGGTAGGTTCATCGGCCAGAATCACTTTCGGTTTCGCCACAATGGCGCGGGCAATGGCTACACGCTGTTGCTGTCCACCCGACAATTGCTGCGGGAAGTGATTTCTGCGGTGCATGATGTTCATGCGTTCCAGTACTTCTTCTACCCTGCGCTTCCGTTCATCTGACGGAACTTTCAAATATAACAAGGGAAGTTCCACGTTTTCGAAAACGGTAAGTTCATCGATCAGATTAAAGCTTTGAAATACAAAGCCAATGGAGCCCTTGCGAAGTTGGGCGCGCTGTCGTTCCGAATACTTCGCCACTTCGTGATCGCCAAAATGGTATTCGCCATTCGAAGGGTTATCCAACAAGCCCAGGATATTCAACAGCGTGGACTTTCCACAGCCAGAAGGCCCCATGATGGCTACGAACTCGCCATCTTTGATTTCCAGGTTGATGCTATTGAGCGCGGTGGTTTCCACTTCCTCCGTGGTGTACACTTTCTCGAGATTCTTTAGTTTGATCATGTGATGGAGTTATTAAAAGGTAGATGTTATCGGTTCAAAGAAAGTTGTATGATTTAGCCTGGTATTAGACGTGCTCCGTTTAACGGGGGTTGCATCAATTAAGAATTAATACTTCGTTATTTCCAAAATTCTCGTATGAAGAAGTGATCACACGGTCACCTGGCTTCAATCCCTCGAGTACTTCAAAGTGTTCGGTATTTTTGCGGCCCAACTTGATTTCGCGTTTTACGGCGCGGCCGTCCGCTTCCAACACAAACACCCAATTGCCGCCGGTATCTTTATAGAATCCGCCAACGGGTAACAATAACTCTTCGGACGACTGGCCGAGTTCAATGCGCAACCGCAACGATTGCCCCCTGCGAATTCCTTGAGGCGTCTCACCATCGAAGTTCATGTCTACTTCAAAACGCCCGTTGGTGATGGCCGGATAAATGTAGGTAATGAGTAAGTGGTAATCTTTGTTTGCAAATGTGGTAGTGGCTTGTAATCCAGTCTGGATTCGTGGAAGATATAGTTCGTCAATTGGTACGCGTACTTTATAGCTACCCACCACGTCCACCTGGCCCATCCGCTGGCCGAGGTTCACGGCTTGCCCCAACTCCCAATGTGGAGTCGACAATTGGCCGTTAATAGGGGCGCGGATCACCAGGTTGTCCAGAATCTTTCCCACACCATCCAGGCTGCGCGTCATTTGTGTTTCCGAAAGACTCACTGCTTTTAACTGTCGGATTCGATCGATCGAATCGTTCTTGTACACTTCGTAGGTGATGCGTCTGCGCTCCAGGTTGTATTTGTAATCCGCCTCGGTGCGTTCAAACTCTTGTTTGCTGATCAGCTTTTTGTCGTACAACTGGCTCTGCCGCCTAAACTGAGGCTCCAGGATAGCCAGTTGATTATCGATTAACGCCAGCGTTTGCCGTTGCTCCAAATCATTGCGCATGATGTTCAGACGGGTTTCGCGCGCTCGGTTGATACTTTCATTAAATGAAGCCTCTTGCTGGAGGACGGACAACTCCCGATTAAGATTGGTGAGTTCCAGTATCACATCTCCTTGCTTTACCAGAGAACCACTCTCACGAACGATCCGCCTGATGTTACCCCCCTCAATCGCATCCAGAAAAACCGTGCGGCTGGGTTCCACGGTACCGGTTTGCGGGATGAATTCTTGAAACACGCCTCTACGAACCTCTGAGATCGTGATTTTCTCCACATCAATCTTCAGCTTCGAACGTCTGTCGGCAAAAATGAACTGGTACGCAACAAAAGCAAACAGGGCGGTTGCACCACCCCACGTAAGTACACGTTTTACTGTGAATGTCTTCTTTTCAATTTTTCGATCCATTTACTCTTTCGTTAACCCGGTTGTTTTCTTGAAATCTGACGGTTACGGTTTTTGGTAACCATCCTTTGCCAACAAATGTGCCAAGGCCGCCAAGGCCGCAAATAGGCCTGAATTCACTCAAAAGCAACGGTAGGATAGTTCGCAGGTGTACGCTACCGTCCGCAAACGGACGCATTTGTTCGTATCTTGGCGAAGAGAAACCGAGTTTTTAACTCAAAAAGGAGGATCCCGATTTCGGTACTAAACTTGCCAATATCGAACGGTACATAAACGCGAATTGATTTTATGAATGAGCAAAAGCATGGCAAGATCCTAATTGTAGACGACAACGAAGACCTGCTAAAGGCGGCAAAAATGTTTTTGAAACGGCATTTTGCCCAGGTTGAAATCGAAAAAAACCCGGAAGCCATTCCAGCCCTGCTACAACAGGAAGATTATGATGTGATTTTGCTCGACATGAATTTCAACAAGGATGTAAGTAGCGGTAGCGAAGGGTATTATTGGCTGGAAAAAATTCTACAGATTGATCCATCGGCCGTGGTAGTGCTGATCACCGCTTATGGCGATGTGCAGATGGCCGTACGTGCAATCAAAGCCGGAGCTACTGATTTTGTTCTGAAGCCTTGGGAAAATGAAAAGCTGCTCGCCACACTCTATTCCAGCATGCGCCTGCGCGAAAGCCGCGATCAGGTAGAAACCCTGAAGATCAAGAACCAGGAAATCAATCAGTCCATCAACGAAAAATACAAAGACATCATTGGCCAAAGCCTGGCCATGCAGCGCATTTTCCAAACCATCGATCGGGTGGCACAAACGGATGCCAATGTGTTGATCCTTGGCGAAAATGGAACCGGTAAAGAATTGATTGCGCGGGCCATTCACGCGCACTCCGTTCGAAAAAACGAGTCGTTCGTATCAGTGGATTTAGGATCGATTACCGAAACACTTTTTGAAAGCGAACTTTTTGGCCATAAGAAAGGCTCCTTTACGGATGCCAAGGAAGACCGACCCGGGCGTTTTGAACTAGCCCACAGTGGCACATTGTTCCTCGATGAAATTGGCAATCTCTCCATGCCGCTGCAAGCTAAACTGCTTACCGTTCTGCAAAGCCGAAAGGTAAGCCGCGTTGGTTCCAACAAAGACACTTCGGTAGACCTACGCTTGATCTGCGCTACCAATATGCCGTTATATGAAATGGTGAAAGAGAACCGATTCCGCCAGGATCTGCTGTACCGGATCAACACCATTGAAGTGGAAATTCCCCCGCTTCGCGATCGCATCGAAGACGTGCCACTGTTGGCCAATCACTTTCTAAAGCAGTACAACCAGAAGTACGGCAAAAACATTTCGAAGATCAGTGATGCTGCGCTTTCGCGGATGAGTAAGCACCCGTGGCCCGGCAACATCCGTGAACTTCAACACGCACTGGAGCGCGCGATCATCTTGAGTAACTCATCTGTATTGCAACCCGAGGACTTCAACTTTAACGTGCCGGTTACCAAAGAAAACGATCAGGCAGCGTTATCACTCGACCAGTTTAATTTGGATGAAGTGGAAAAACTGCTTATCCGGAAAGTGCTCAAGAAATTCAATGGCAACATTACACAGGCGGCTTCCGAACTGGGCCTTACCCGCTCTTCCCTTTACCGAAGACTTGAAAAACATGGTTTGTAAGCTCATCCAATCAATTAACTGCTAATGCGCCTGTCCGACTTCCGGGTTCGGGTTGCCTTTCGGGTAGCGATTTTAGGTCTCACCATGGCCGCCTTCGTTTTCATGGTCAATCGGCCGAACATGCTTTTCGCTGCGGGGCTTACATTTTTGATTATTGCAGGCGAACTGTTGGAGCTCTTCCATTTTGTTTCACTCACCAATCGGAAGCTTACCCGTTTTTTGGAATCGGTGAAATATCAGGATTTTATTTCTGGCTTTACAGCCGACAACAAGTTGGGTAAGAGCTTTCGCGACCTCAACATGAAGTTCAACGAAGTGTTGGAGGCGTTTCGCAAGGCCCGGTCAGAAAAGGAAGAAAACTGGCAGTACCTCACCACCATCGTGCAACAGGTGCGCATCGGTATACTCTCGTATGATAGCGAAGGGCGCGTTCAACTGATCAACCAAAACGCGAAACGCTTTCTGGGAGTTTCCCCTATCAAAACTATCCAGGAGTTACAAGCCGTTAATCACGGCCTCTACCAAGTGTTGCAGCATTTGGAGCCCGGTAAAAGCGCGCTTTTTAAAACCGATGAGTTTCAGCTCACCATCCAGAGTACGGAATTACGAATGCGCGGCACGAACGTAAAAGTGGTGACGCTGCAAAACATTCAGTCCGAGTTGCAACAACAAGAACTGGAAGCCTGGCAAAACCTTACGCGCGTGTTGCGGCATGAAATCATGAATTCCATTACGCCCATTTCTTCCCTGACCTCCACGTTGCGCGAAATCCTGGATCATGACCTGACTGATCATCAAACCCACTTCGAACTAAAAACCGAGGGCGCTGAGGATTTGCGGGAGGGCCTAAATACAATTGAAAACCGATCGAAGGGACTCATTAAATTCATTGATGCTTATCGCGAATACACCTCGCTGCCCCAACCAAAAATGAAAAGTGTTTTTCTCAAGTCGCTGCTCGACAAGGTAGCCCAGTTGATGAAACCGGAATTCCGAAAAACCACCCACCAGTTGAACGTGTCGTGCGATTCGGAATACATCGCTCTCCAGATTGACGAAGAGATGATTGAACAGGTATTGATTAACTTATTGAAGAATGCAATTGAATCCCTGCACGATACGCCCAACGGTACTGTAGGATTAGCAGGCAAGTACACCGAGAATGGCGTAGTGATTGAAGTAACCGATAACGGGCCTGGCATCATCAAGGAGGCCCTCGATCGCATCTTTGTCCCTTTTTTCACCACCAAAAAAACAGGCAGTGGCATTGGGCTTAGTCTTTCGCGCCAAATCATGCAAATGCACAACGGCAGCCTCACGGCCGAATCGGAGCCGCACGTTCGCACCGTTTTTAGATTGAAATTCTAGTTAACGGGTCAGGAATTCCTCCCACTCGTTTTGATGCACTCCGCTGGCATCTTTTAGAAACAGCGAGTACGTAGGTTTGTACGGCTTATAACGCATCGCCATGCCAGCTTCTTCGGGTGTGTAATCGCCTTTTCGGGTGTTACACCTTTTACACGCTGTTACCAGGTTCAGCCAGCTGTGGGGGCCGCCCCGCGAAGTTGGCATCACATGGTCCAGCGTCAGGTCGCGTTTGGTACCGCAGTATTGACACTCGAAATTATCGCGCTTGAAAACATTCTGGCGGGTGAGGGTGACCCCTTTGTACGGGGCCTGCACATAGCGGTTGAGACGGATCACCGAAGGCATCGGGAAACTGGTTGAAATGGTGCGTAACCGATAGCCGTTTGCAGCCCGCAGCAACTCGCTCTTGTTCATAAACACCAACAAGAAGGCGCGTTCCACCGAGCAAACCATCAGGGGACTGTAGTCTTGATTAAGTACCAACACCCGATTCATGGCAAGAAAGATAGTCCATCGAATCGGGTTAATCAAGCCGGCTAATCTGGGGTGGGTAGAATTCTGCGGATTCCGGCCAAAACGTGTGTGGGCGGCCGGTGATCACCCTCGAAGATGCCCGCATCTCCCAGCGTGCTAATGCGGACGTGACCACTGGCATGAATAACCTTGCTACTACCGGCCACAATTCCAACGTGAACGATTCGTCCATCTTCGGATTGAAAAAAAGCCAAGTCGCCAGGAAGTGCCTCCGCTAATGTAGCCACCGGCTTCCCTTGCGTAAATTGTTGGGCTGCATCGCGCAGCAAGTTGTAACCACTGATTTTGAATACCATCTGCACCAATCCCGAACAATCGATACCAAAAGGTGATTTGCCGCCCCACTGGTAAGGAGCAGAAAGGTATTTTTGAACTGTCTGTAATACAAAATCAGCATCTCTGCGTTGGCTAAGGTTCTTCGATTCGCCATTAAACGCAAACTGATCCTCCATCTTGAATAGTTCATTGCCGGTAATCGGCACAATACTGCCCATGACAATGGTGATTGGACTTTTCTGATACAGGATCGTAGCGGTCGTTTCAGTGGTGATCTTGTAGTCTGCATACCGGCTCTGCTCGAAGTAATCTGCGGCCACTTCATGATGTTGCAATCCACTTATCCAACCCGTGTACTGATCGCTATGGATTTGAATGTACAACCACGCGCGGGCTGCATCAGTGGCCAATACTTGATATTGATCGCCAAACAAAAGTTGGGTAACCTGCTCGGCCCGGTGATTTGCCTCCTTCCGAACAGGCACCACCGTGAGCCTGCACACACCAAAGCCTATTATTTCGTTGCTCATCCTAATTTGATTCTGCTCAACTCGCGTTTCAGATCGCGTTCCTTAATGCTGTCTCGTTTATCATGAAGTTTCTTACCGCGGCCTAATGCAAGTTCGATCTTCGCCAAACCCCGATCATTGATGAATAAGCGCGTGGGAATCAGCGTGAGACCCTTTTCTTCCACGCGCGACTTCAGCTTACTGATCTCTGCTTTCTTGAGCAACAACTTACGATCGCGCACCGGTTCATGATTGAAATGGGCACCTTGCGCATAGGGAGTAATGTTAACCCCCTTAATGAAGGCCTCGCCCCGATCGAAAAAGCAATATCCATCCTGCAAGTTTACTTTACCTTCACGGATGCTTTTGATTTCCGAGCCGGTTAACACCAATCCCGCCACCAATGTCTCCAACCACTCATAGTTGAAGCTGGCTTGCTTGTTGCGGATGTTGATAGTCTTGGCAAATCGATCTTTGCTCATACGGCTCTTCGGAAAATCCGATTCAATTTTTCCAGTTTCAGCATTTTTTGTCCGGTTTTTCCAACGGCAATTATACGATCTTCCACGCGTGCTTCAATCGCACAAATTAGCTCATGCCCTTCGCACTTCTCGACCGTAGCCGTTATGGTAACTGTTTCACCCTCAAAAGCAGGGCTCTTATGATCAATGGAAAGAAAAGTGCCCACACCTTCCTCGTCCAATTCTTTCATCTCGATAAAAAAGAGTCGCGAACTCCACTCGAAATCCCGCGCCAACGAATAAGTGGCGTACACGGCATGCAGTACTTCTGCTTCAAAACGCACAAAATCGGACGCGGTGACTTGCTTCACAAACTTTTTTTGATCACCAGGTTTAAACAACTGCTTCACGCGGATCTTGATTTAGACATTTCCCAACCCGCCAATGGGGCCATATCCAAAGTAGTAAAACGACCTGCCTGAAATTTGAAATGAGCTGCCATGGCAATCATGGCCGCATTATCGGTGCAGTACTCGAACGCTGGAATAAAAATCTTCCAACCCTTCTTACTCGCTCGCTCCTGTATGGCCGCCCGTAAACCGCGATTGGCTGCTACACCTCCGGCAATAGCCACCTGCGTAATGCCGGTTTGCTTTACTGCTTTCTCCAACTTTTTCATCAACATTTGTATCAATCGGTGTTGGAGGCTGGCGCAAACATCGGGTAAGTTTTTTTCAAGAAACGCGGCATCTTTTGCAATTTCCTCCTGCAAAAAATAGAGGAACGCTGTTTTGATTCCACTGAAAGAAAAATTCAAACCCGGCACATCGCTGCCGGGAAAATCGAACGCGTTGGGATTGCCCTTTACCGCATGCTGATCGATCAGCGGACCACCTGGATAAGGGAGCCCCATGATTTTGGCGGCTTTGTCGAAAGCTTCACCCACGGCATCGTCTACTGTCTCGCCCAACACTTCCATCACCAAAGGTTCTTGTACTCGTACAATTTGTGTGTGACCACCACTTACCGTGAGACAAAGAAACGGGAAAACTGGCTTGGGTTCATCAATGAAATGCGCCAACACATGCGCCTCCATATGATTAACATCAATCAACGGTATGTTCAGCGACCAGGCAAGTGCTTTTGCGTACGACACACCAACCAATAACGAACCCAGTAGCCCGGGACCACGAGTGCATGCAACGGCATTTAATTCGTGGGTAGATATACCGGTTTGGTGCAGCGCATCGTTCACAACTTCAACGATGAGCAGTTGATGCGCGCGCGAGGCTAGCTCCGGCACAACGCCCCCATATTTCTGGTGCACGGTTTGCGAGGCTATAACATTATTAAGTACCTTTCCATCTTGAATAATCGAAGCAGACGTTTCATCGCACGAAGATTCTATGGCAAGGATGTTGGTGATCATGTAATGCGCGAATGAACTGGCAATTTATCAAAAATCGGCTGCTTCTGTGGCTTCGCAGATTGGTTCTTTACGGTGGCTATCTGGCAGTAGTGTTTACGATTGCCTCATTTTTGATTTTGCAAGTACCCGCTGTTCAGGAAAGTCTTCTGGATCGATACACGAAAAAACTGACCACGCTAACTGGTTTTCCCGTCACGTTTAGTTCGTTCTATTTTTCCTGGTGGGATTACTTGCATCTGGAAGGCCTGCAGGTGGCAGATCCTGAAAAAAACGTCTTGTTAAGAGCCAAAACCGTACACCTGCGATTTGATTTGACTTCTGTATACACCCAAGGCGACATCAACATTGATGGCGCCTCGTTAGAACGTGCTTCGGTACACTTGCAAAACATTGGTGCCGACACCAATCGCAGGCTCAACCTGAATGTATGGATTGAACGCCTGCGGCAGGCATTTGCCTCGGAAAAGCAAGGTGGTGGAAGCAGCAAAATCAACATCGGAGAAATCAGCCTCACCGATAGCGAGTTTATCTATCAGGGCGAAAGTACTGAACGGTTGATCAACCGATTCGACCCCAATCACCTGCATTTTAGTATTGATGACGGATTACTCTCCAACTTTAAGATCATTGGCGACACCACCCAGTTTATTGTGCAGAATTTGCAGGCAACCGAAATCAACTCCGCGTTACCAATTCGAAAGCTGCAAACCTTTTTTCGCTACTCGCAAACGGCACTCGAGTTCTACAATACGTTGCTCGAAACAGACCAGAGCCGGGTTGCCGATACGTTGGTCTTTTCTTACAAAAGCAGCGCACACTTGTCCGACTTTACCAACCATGTTCACATGGACTTGCGACTCAAAGATTCCAAACTTCATCCGGATGACCTCAACAAGTTTACCGGAGCCCAAACGCTGCTAGCCGCATTGGAGATTTCAGGTAACATCAAAGGTCGGATCCCCCGCCTGAGTGGTCGCCAACTGAAACTACGTCTCGGCCAGTCTACACTAAAAGGTCGTGCGGACTTTGACGGGCTTCCTGCCGTGCGTGAAACATTTTTGAATCTGGCCATTACTGAAGGCCAGGTTAACGTGCAAGACCTCGCCCCTTTCCTGCCATCCCGTTCAATGCAATTCCTGCAGAATCTCGGAAGTTTTCGGGTTGTTGGGAGTTTCGTTGGCTTTTTGAATGACTTTGTGGCCGATGCCGAGATCGTGAGTTCGGCAGGCACGATTAACTCTGACCTGAACTTAAAGATCGATCCGCAACGCGTAGAAGCAACAACCTACAAAGGAAAATTGAAGTTGGTTGATTTTGATTTAGGTCGCTTCTCCAAGGACACAATCACGTTTCAAAGGGTTACGATGGAAGGTAGTATTGAAGGCCGCGGCATCACCTTACCCACCGCGAACTTCAAACTAAACGGACGCATCCCATCACTGGGGTTATTTCAATACACGTATACCAACATCGAAACGAACGCACAGTTTGCAAAAGAGTATTTCAACGGAAGCCTGGTTGTGAATGATCCCAATCTGCAACTTGAGGCCACCGGGTCTATCGACCTTCGGAATCGAAAAGACTTGCTTAACATCAAAGGGTACATTGATACAGCCCGCTTCGACCAACTCAAACTCTTGAAAGAAGAACTATTCGTGCAAACAAATTTTGACATCAACACGGAAGGGCTTTCGCTGGACAGTCTTACCGGAAACGCAAATCTGTCGCAAACAAAAATCGTATACAATACCCGAAAACTAAATCTCCCGGAATTAGTAGTATCCGCTACGAAAGTAAACCAAATGCGCACGCTCACAGTTGCGTCCAGTCTCTTCACGGGAAAAATTCAAGGTAACTTTCTTTTCGGGCGACTTTTTGATGATGCGCTCAGTTTTAAAGATGAGCTCATCTTAAATTTTGAAAACAACCGGCTAGAACAAAAACGCTACTACGCACAAAAAACAAAAAAGTTAAATCAAACCCCTTATGCTACAGAGATTGAAGTGAATTTACTCAATATCAATCCCGTATTTCAACTGCTGGAAGTACCTTTAGAACTTGATCGTAATATTTTACTACGCGGGGCTTTCTCCAATGGAATTGCCACCCAGTTTTATCTTGACACGAGTATCGATACCATTCGATACGGCCAGCAAGAGTTTTATGAAACCAATATCGACTTAAGCTCGTCAAAATTCAACGACAGCACCCATGTATTGGCCATGATCTCGATCGATTCGCGGCAGCAGAGATTGGGATCGCGCTTCTACACCGAAAAACTGTTTACGGAAGCCATTTGGGATCGTGATCACATTGATTGGGTATTCGATCTTCAACAACAAGGCAAAAACAACTCCCTCCGGCTCCATTCGGAAATAGACTTCCTGCAAGACAGTATTCGCTTGCGAATGCTACCCTCGCAAATTCAGGCATTGGGTGAAGAATGGTCGGTAGCTGCAAGCAATTCGGTGATATGGAGAGGTCGGGAATTCCGCGTTCAGGATTTTCGGATCTTCCATGATGATGCATCTATTACGCTTAACGGATTTGTCTCCGAGCAACCTCTTCCGGAACTAAGACTCGCCTTTAATCATGTGAATCTGGCCTTGCTCAACTCTTTTTCTACCGAAACCTTTGGCGGGCAGTTAGATGGATTCATCACCCTGCAAAACTTTTACGGATCGCCCAGCATTCAGAATAACGTTACGATCTCCGATTTAATGTTGAACGATTTCCTGATCGGCACCCTTCAAGGCAAAAACCTTTGGATCCGTGATCGGAATGAATTTGATCTCAACTTTGAATTGGTGCGCATGAATGAAAAGCTGATGGACTTAAAAGGAACTTACCAACCAAACAATGCCTCAAGCCCACTCCAACTTCAGGCGGTCTTCAACAAGGCCAATATCAAAGTCATGGAACCACTCGTAAAGGGAATTTTTTCGGGTCTGGATGGAACACTCAGCGGGCGGTATGAGATTACCGGCACGTTGTTGAAACCACAAATTGAGGGGACTGGCAAAATCCAGAACGGAAAGCTGCGGGTTGATTACCTAAACACCATCTATCGAATGGAAGGCGGCCTGAATATGACGGCCAGCCAAATCATCTTTGAAAACATGCAGCTGACAGATGTTCTAGGCAATAAAGCTGAATTAGAAGGCCGGATCGGGCATCGAAACTTTGAACGCTTTCGGTTTAACATTGATTGCGACTTTAAAAACATGCTGGTACTTAACACGACCGCGAAGGACAACAGCTTGTTTTACGGACAGGCGTATTCCACCGGCAGTCTCAATATTTTCGGGCCAATCGCCAACTTGAAAATCTCGGCTTCTGCGAAGTCGGAAAAAAACACGCGTATCTTCATTCCGATTGGTGGAACCGCCAGCGTAGAAAAAAAAGACTTCATCAACTTTTTCCATTTCACCGACTCGGCGAAGGCGCAAAACGAAAAACCGGTGAAAGAGCGCGAAACCGACCTCTCTGGTTTTGTGTTAGATTTAAACCTGGACATTACCCCGGATGCGTATGCCGAAATTATTTTCGACATCAAGGCGGGCGATATCATCCGCGGCCGCGGCAATGGCGATCTGAAACTGCTCATGGACTCTCGGGGAGGCTTCAATATGTTTGGTTTTGTGGAGTTCACAGAAGGTGCTTATAACTTTACGCTGTACGACATCATCAACAAAGAGTTTGTAGTAAAACCGGGCAGCAACATCGCCTGGTATGGCGATCCGTATCAAGGCACTATGAACATTACCGCCAGTTACCGGCAGTTGGCTTCCCTTGGGCCCATACTTCCCGATCAGACAATCATAACGGCTCCTGCTATTCGAAGGAAATATCCCGTTGAGGTGTTGTTGAAGCTAGATGGCCCTATGCTATCGCCTCAAATTCAATTCGACATGTCTGCACCGGAAGTGCCCGATAATGTGATAGCAGAGACCGACAAGGGGGCACAACCCGTGCCACTGAAGTTCCAATTCGAAGCATTCAAAGCTCGGGCCGATGAGCAGGAACTGAAGAAACAGGTATTTAGTCTGATTGTGCTGCGCAGGTTTTCACCACCCGATGCATTTAACACCAGCGGCACAATTCAAAACAGCGTAAGCGAGTTTTTATCGAATCAGTTAAGCTATTGGCTGTCCCAGATGGATCAGAATCTGGAGATTGACTTCGATTTGGATTTGGGCACGATGAATCAGGAAGCGTTCAATACGTTTCAACTCCGCCTCTCTTACTCCATGTTAAACGGCCGGCTGCGCATCACGCGCGATGGTACTTTTGGCAATGTACAAACCGCCAATGTGGCTTCCGTGGCAGGCGATTGGACGGTTGACTACTTGCTTACGCCCGATGGGCGATTCAAAGTAAAGATGTACAGTCGTTCCAACTTCAATACGATTCAAAATACGTTGGGCAACCAGGTTCCGATCACCACTGGGTTTAGTTTGCTTCACACACAAAACTTCAACGAGCTAAAAGATTTGCTGCGATCTGCTCGGGATCGAAGGAGACGAGAACTAAAACTGGAACCAGATAACTCCAATGAAGGTACTTTTTAGTTTTCTGTTTGCAGTTGCAATCGGGCTCCCGGCGGTGAGTCAACGCGACACCGCGCAGGTGAACCGAAAGCGGCTAACCACTCTAGTCGCTGCCACTTCCGTTGGCTACGCGGGATCATTGTTAGCCCTTAACCAGGTTTGGTATGCGCAGTATCCCCGTCAGTCGTTTCGTTTCTTCAACGATGCCACTGAATGGCAGCAAGTCGATAAAGTGGGGCACTTTTATTCGGCATTCCAAGTGAGCCATGCCGTTACACGTACGCTGCAATGGACACAACTGCCGCGCAACCAAGCTGCCTGGTGGGGAAGCGTAACGGCTTTTGCCATGACGTCTTCAATCGAGGTGCTAGATGGTTTTTCGGCCGGTTATGGCGCCTCGGCCAGTGATCTGGCGGCCAACTTCCTTGGTTCCGGTTTGTTTTTAACGCAAGAGTTATACTGGAACGAAGTCCGCATCCAACCCAAATTCTCGTTTCACCGAACCAGCCTAGCAAGTCAACGTCCGGAACTGCTTGGCAATGGCCTCGCGCAGGAACTAATCAAAGATTACAATGGCCAAACGTATTGGCTTTCGTTTGATATGGACAAGTTCATTCGATTTCCGGCCTGGCTAAACGTAAGCATAGGCTATGGCGCACACGACATGATTCGTGGAGTGCCGTTATCTACAGACGCCATCACACCCTACCGCCAATATTACCTGGGGCTTGATTTTGATCTCACAGCCATTCGCACGCGATCCAAGTGGGTGAAGTCGCTTCTGTTTGTCGCCAACATGATTCGATTACCGGCCCCGGCAATCGAATTCTCATCCAGAGGCACAAAA
>JBIIVI010000393.1:0-15419 GCA_044339555.1 Cyclobacteriaceae bacterium
GCGCAGCAGAACTGCACCGGTTCCTTTACGCTGGCCGGCAATCTTCCCAATACAGGCATTGGCGAAATCGGCACCTGGACCGTTCCGGGGATCGCCTATATCCAGAACTTTTCCGGCTATGTAAACGGCACCACCACGTCTGCGGCAGTCAATGGTTGGACAGTTGATACGTCCGCGCCCGGAGTTTTCGCGGGGGGCAGCGGGTCCTTTAATGTGCAAACAAATCGTTTCGAAGCAACGAACACGGACGGCTCCGGCGCGGGCGGCGCAGAAGTGGTTTGGCGCAGCCCGGTGATTACCGGAACTTTCTCAAGTCTCAATATTTCAGCCGAGTTGTCGAGTACGGCAACCCTCGAGGCACCCGACTACTTGCGCGTTTACTACCGGCTTAACGGTGGTGCAGAAACGCTGCTCACAAACGGTAACCAGTCCGGAACGATTGCTGGCACCGTCTCGGCAACCGCGACCGGCCTTAACGTGACCGCCTCAATTCAGTTGGTGGTTCGCGCCAGCAACAGCGCGGCTGACGAAACATACCGAATCGACAATATCTCCATGACCAACACCGGGGCCCCCACCATTGGCGACCCGAATGTTCGTAATACCACAGTCACGAATTTACCGGTGGGAGTAAGCACCCTGACCTGGACGATTAGCTCGCGGTATGGCGTCTGTCCGAATTCAAACTCGAATGTCACCTTAGAGCGGTACCCGCTACCCACGGTTATAAACCTTACCCCAACACTCTGTGAAGACACGTTTGGTGGCGGGGCTGCCGCCGGAATCAACTTGACAACATATAATGCATTGGTGATGGGTGGCACTCCTGCCAATACTGTTGTGCGCTATTATTCCTTGGCAAGCCGCCTCCCAGCCAACCAAATCGCAGCGCCAATTACCGTAACGAACGGGCTTCAGGTTTTTACTCGGGTGGAAAACACCCTGACGACTTGTACGAGTGACGGGACAATAAACTTCACCATTCGCACCCTTCCGGCAGTCACCAACCAAAGCGCTGAAATCTGCGAAAACTCGCCCCCCGGAACCAACCAGGCAACTGGTATTAATCTAACTTCTTTCGAGAATGCAATAACCGGGGGAGTTGCCAACCGCGACGTAGAGTGGTACACGGATGCCGGTCTCACCACCCTGATCCCGCCAGGTGTGGCGTCAGGTGCTGAACAAAACTATACCATCACCGCGGATGTCACGCTGTACGCCAAGGTAATCGACACCGCAAGCCCGACTACGCCTCCTTGCTTCCGATCGGCCACACTCAACCTCGATTACCAGCCGCGCCCGATCAACAACCAGATTACAGACGGAATTGGGACTACGTTGGGCGCCTCGTATTCGATCTGTGCCAGCAGCAACCTGGTACTGCTGCAAATTAACCCTGGACTAAATCCCGGCTCTACCTACCAGTGGACCATTCCGCCGGTTTCTTACCCAGGTGAATTCGAATTGCTCTCCGGAACTACAGGTTTTTTCGTTATCCTGCGTTTCCCGAATTCTACCAATCCGCCCGCCTGGGTACTGGCTTCCACCTATTCAACGGGTGAAGTGGTTGCCTTTTCCGGGAATCGCTATCGAAGTTTAACGAACGGGAACATCGGCAATCAGCCGAACTTAAGCCCTGCGCAATGGCAGCTGTTGTCCGTGAACTCGCTATACACAGCAGCGGGCATCCCCATTTCAATCCGGGAAACGCTGGGAACGGCCGGGTGTTTCGGGAACACAATTACCACGAACGTGGTGGTGGAGGCTTCACCCCCGAAGCCGATTATTGTTGGCCCTAATTCGGTTTGCGAAAACCAGTCTAGTGTTGATTTCGAGATTTCAAATCCTGTAGCGGGAACGTACTCATGGACGTTGCCTCCCGGCGCGACCATTACTTCGTTGCCGGTTACGGCTTCCACCATCACGGTGCAGATGAGCACCTTCGGTGGCAGCGTTGGGGTAACCCACTCCAGTGGCACGGGTTGTACCTCGCCCGCAGCAGATCCGTTGCCTGTGACCGCAGTGACTCGCCCAGTCGTCAATTCGTTGCCAACGGCCACGCTTTGCAGCGGCCAACTGGTTTCGGCAGTTCGCACGCTCACATCGAGCATTGTCGGTACCACCTTTAATTGGCAAGTGATTGCCATCACCGGCTCGGTTACAGGAACTACGGTGGGCAATACCGCGACCGGCGTTTCCGCAATTTCGGAAACACTTACCAATACCTCCGGTCTTTTAGCCACGGTTACCTATCGCATTACACCCATCGGCCCGGCACCGAACAATTGCGCGGGGGCCACCCAAGACCTCGTGGTAACCGTTAATCCGGAGCCCGTGCTGGTGGCCGGCCAGAACAAAACAATTTGCAGTAAGGATTTGGTAGGCTACGAAATCCGGTTGGCCCCGTTGAATCTGCCCGCGGGCACGCGCTTCAACTGGCCTGATCCGGATGGCGCCGGGCCCGCTACCGCAGGCAGCAATGTGTTGATGGGTGCCGCTGGCACGATCCACATCAACGATCCACTTACGAACGTGACAACCGCGCCCATCAATGTGGTGTATGTCGTTACCCCGGTGAGCGGAGCCAATTGCACCGGCACACCCCAAAACGTAACCATTACGGTTAATCCGGAACCCGTTGGTCAGAACGATGCTTCATTCCCGCCGGTTTGTAGTGGGGAGACCGTCAACTACGACCTGTTGAACAATGTAGCCGCCCTTGGTAACACCCTGACCTCAGGTACTACCTTCCAGTGGACGGCAGCCGACAACCCGTCGGTCACAGGCGAGAGCCTGGTTGCCCAAACAGGCAATACCATATCGGACGTCATCACCAATCAAACCGGGTCTGCCCAGACCGTGGTGTACACCGTCACTCCAAGAAATGGCACCTGTGTGGGCAATAGCTTCACCGTCACCATTTCGGTCAATCCAGAACCGGTGTCAGCCGATGGCGTGGCCACTCGTTGCAGCGATCTGCCTACAGGCCTTACGCTCACCACAACCGGGGGCGCGGCTGCTGCCACGTGGACAATCAGCATAAATCCTAACGGGCTTACCGCCAGTGCCGGATCACCCAGCAGTGGGGCAGGGCAGGCGGCCAATGCCATTGCCGATGATGCATGGACGAACACCACGCTTAACCCGGTAAACGTAATTTACACCGTCTCACCGGTGAGTTTGGCGGGCTGTTCGGGTGCGCCGCGCACGATCACCTTAACGGTAAATCCCGAGCCGGTAGGTTCGAGTAGTGCAGTAACGCGCTGCAGCGATGAGGCGGTGAACGTGACGTTGACTACGAGCCTGGCATCGGTGGCAGCGGCTACTTACAACATTTCAGTGAACCCGAATGGGTTGACATTGAGCGGTGGCATCAACTCCGCGGGTACAGGTAGACTTGCGAACGAGTTGGTAGACGATATTTGGCGCAACACGGGCACGTTGCCGGTGAACGTGGTGTACACGATCACCCCGGTGAGCGGGGCAGGTTGCGAGGGGGATTCCTTTACAGTAACGGTAACGGTGAACCCGGAGCCGGTAGGGGTGGTAGGCAACATCACGCGTTGCAGCGATGAGGCGGTGGCGTTTAACCTGAGTACTACAGGCGGATCGGTAGCGGCGGCTACGTACAACATTACCGTAAACCCGAACGGGTTGACCCAGAGCGCAGGTACGCCCAGTGGCGGCACAGGCAGGTTGCTGACGGAGTTGGCAGACGATGTGTGGCGCAATACCGGCCTGACCTTTGTGAATGTGATCTACACGATCACCCCGGTAAGCGGGGCGGGTTGTGCAGGCGATGCGTTTACCGTCACGGTTCGGGTGAATCCGGAACCGGTGGGCAACAACAGCACGGCCACGGTATGCAGCGATGTAGCAGTAGGCGTGAACCTGACCACGTTGGGCACAGCGGTGGCGGCCTCGACATACAATATTGCCACGAATGCGAACGGATTAACGCAGAGCGGGGGTACTCCGTCTGCGGGTACAGGCCGCAGCAATACCGAATTAGCAGACGACCAGTGGACCAATCAGGGATTATCAGCGGTCAACGTCGTGTACACGGTTACGCCGGTAAGTGCGGACAACTGCTTGGGCGATCCGTTCACGGTAACGGTAACAATCAATCCGGAGCCGATCGGCAACCCGGTAACGACTACGCGCTGCAGCGACGAGCAGGTGAACGTAACGTTGAGTACAAGCGGCGCAGCGGTGGCGGCTACGAGCTACACCATTTTGGTGAATGCGAACGGGCTGACCCAGAGTGCAGGCACTCCGAGTGCAGGTGCTTCGAAGGCGGCCAACGAATTAGTGGATGATGTATGGCGCAACACGGGCCTGGCGGCGGTGAACGTGGTGTACACGATTACTCCGATCAGTGCGGCGGGCTGTGCAGGCGATGCCTTTACGGTAACGATTCAGGTAAATCCGGAGCCGGTAGGCTCTAATAGCATCGCTACGCGTTGCAGCGATGATGCGTTGGGTTTGACACTCAGCACCAGTCCATTATCGGTGGCGGCAGCCACCTACACGATTGCCACGAATGCGAATGGGTTGACCCAGAGTGGCGGCACGGTTTCGGCCGGCGCGGGCAGAGCGGCTAATGAATTAGCGGATGATGTGTGGCGCAATACAGGTTTGAACCCGGTGGACGTAGTGTACACGGTTACGCCGGTGAGTGCAGATAATTGTGCGGGCAATCCGTTTACAGTAACGGTAACGGTCCGTCCGGAGCCGGTGGGTACAAGTTCTACACTTACGGTATGTAGCGACAACGCGGTAGGGGTAACGTTAACCACCAGCCCGCTGGCGGTAGCAGCGGCCACCTACAATATTGTAGTGGTATCGAATGGGTTGACGCAGTCGGCCGGGATTCCGAGTGCAGGCGCGGGCCGTTTGGCTACGGAGTTGCAGGATGATGTTTGGCAGAATACCACGGCGGCACCGGTGGATGTAGTGTATACGATCACGCCGGTAAGTGCGGCACCAGCTTTGTGTCTGGGCGATCCGTTTACGATTACGGTAACGGTGAATCCGGAGCCGGTGGTGGCGCCTGCGACAGTCAGTGGCATTTGCAGCGACACGGCCGTTG
This sequence comes from Cyclobacteriaceae bacterium, assembly GCA_044339555.1. Classification (GTDB taxonomy): domain Bacteria; phylum Bacteroidota; class Bacteroidia; order Cytophagales; family Cyclobacteriaceae; genus ELB16-189. The sequence continues at coordinate 5,093 of JBIIVI010000393.1, forward strand.
GGTTTACGCTGAGCGCGGGCACCTCGGTGGCGGCCGCGACCTACAACATTTCGGTGAACGCGAACGGGTTAACGCAGAGCGCGGGCACGAACTCGGTCGGTACGGGCAAGTTGGCCAATGAATTGGCAGACGACCGCTGGACAAACACCACGGCCTTGCCGGTGAATGTGGTGTACACGATCATTCCGGTGAGTGCAGCTCCGGCCTCCTGCCAGGGCGATGCGTTTACCGTTATAGTCGAGATTCTGCCGGAGCCGGTGGTGGCTTCCAGCAGTGTAACCCGTTGCAGCGATGTGGCGGTAGGAGTAACCTTGAGCGCGGGCACGGCGGTGGCGGCATCCACGTACAACATTTCGGTGAACGCCAACGGGCTCACACAGAGCGCAGGTACGATTTCAGCTGGAACAGGCCGAGGTGCAACAGAATTGAGCGATGACGTATGGCGGAACACAGGGGCGGTACCGGTAAACGTGGTGTACACCATTGTTCCGGTAAGTGCCGCAGGCTGCGAGGGCAACGCATTTACGGTTACCGCTACGATCAATCCTGAGCCGGTAGGTGTGGTGGCCAGCACCACGGTGTGTTCGGATTTGGCCGCCGGAATCAATATTGCTACACTCGGCACGGCCGTTCCTGCTGCAAACTTTACCATTGCCGTGAATCCCAACGGACTCATTCAAAGCGGTGGAACGAACTCTGCCGGGGCCGGTAGGTCTGCCACAGAAATTGCTGACGACCGTTGGGCGAACATCACTACGGCCGCGGTAGATGTGGTGTACACCATCACGCCGTTCAGCTCAGCGCCCGCCAGCTGCGCAGGGGATGCCTTTGTAGTAACGGTTACCGTGAGCCCCGAACCCCGCGGCTTCAACGACATCACAACCACCACGTGCAGCGATGTGGCCTTCAACTATGATTTGACTGCCAACGTGGCCAACACGGTTGCGGGCGGGAACAATCTCACTACGGGCATTACCTTCTCCTGGATCGCCACGGCTAATCCTAACGTGAGTGGAGAGAGCCTTGCACCTCAGACGGGGGCAATCATTAACGACATCCTCAACAACATCACCAATGCGGTACAGGTAGTGCGCTACACAGTAACGCCAACCGTAGCTGGTTGTGTGGGCGATCCGTTCACGGTTGATGTAAATGTGCAGCCCGAACCCCGCGGTTATACAGACAATAGCCCGGTGATCTGTAGTGATGCCGCTGTAAATTATGACCTCATAGCCAACATCGCCAATACGGTGGCCGGTGGAAACAACCTCACAGCCGGTACAACCTATAGTTGGATAGCGACTGCAAACGGCAGCGTATTGGGTGAAAGTACAACGCTGCAGGCAGGAAACTCGATCACCGACATCCTGAATAATGTTACCAGTGCCAACCAGATCGTGGAGTACACCGTTACGCCAACCAACGGAACTTGCGTGGGCGATCCGTTCGTTATCCGTGTAAACGTGCGGCCGGAACCGGTAGGCCAACCCGATAATTCACTGGTGGTGTGCTCGAACAACGCATTTACCTACAACATTCAAACGAGCAATATCGATCTGAACAATGCGGTGCCGAGTCGTTTCATCTTCACAGTATCTTCTTCAAACGAAACGGCTGTGCCTACACCCACAGGCTTAGACCGGACGGTGGCAAGCAGTTTACCGATTTCCGGTAACTTCCAAAACCTGTCGGGCGCAGACGTGATTGTATCATACAACATTACTCCCTTCAGCACGAGTGGTAACTGCGCAGGCAATCCGTTCGTGGTGCAGGTTACTGTTCAATCGCAGCCGACTGCGAACCCGCTAACCACCCTCACGGCGTGCAGCGATGAAGCCCTTAATGTGAACCTCCAGGCATTGATTACCAATAGTCTGGCCAGTCAGTTCCGCTACACGGTTTCATCCAGCAATCCGCTCGCGGTATTCCCGGCATCGAACCGAACGGTGGCCACCGCGGCACCGATCACCGATACCTACACCAACCTCAGCAATGCGGACGTAACGATAACGTACACCGTTACACCGGTCAGCACCGTGGGTGCATGTGCAGGCACACCGTTTGATGTGCGCATTACCATCCACCCGGAACCGGTAGGCATTAGCGTGGCTGATCCCATTTGTGCCACTTCGCTGAACCATGATCTTCAGGCACGCCACGTTTCGATTACCGGGGGGAACAGTCTGCCCGCGATCTTTACCTACACGGTAAATTCTTCTAACCCTGCGCCCAACCCGGCAGGGGTGCCGCCCGGCCCTGACCGCGTTACCGCGAGCGCAGCACCGATTACGGATGCTTATGTGAACAACTCGGGAGCAGCCGTAACCATCACGTATCTGGTTACGCCGTTCAATGCCGCTAACCCAACATGCGGCGGCACGCAGTTTACCTACACGGTTACCATTAGCTCTACACCCGTGGGCGTGCCTTCAACCGAATCGGCTATTTGTTCGGATGTGGCTTATTCCATCAATCCTCAAACCAACGTAAATACGCCTCCGGGTAATAGCGTGGTGAGTACATTCACATGGACAGCGGTGTATGATCTTGGCCTATCCGGTGGCGCGGCCAGCGGAACAGGCGTGATCTCCGAAACGCTGACGAACAATACCACCGGGGTAAAGAATGCCATCTACACCGTGGTGCCCAAGGCGGGCAATTGTACCGGGCCATCGTTTACGATCACCAAACCAATCAACCCGGAACCCGTGGTTGACCCCAGCGTGACGTCGCGCACCACGTGTAGCGATGTGGTGTCGGGCATTGTGTTGGCAGGAACGGCCACCTCAGAGGTGCCGAGCGCTTATGATGTCAGCTTAGTGTTCAAAGACCCAGACTTGGTAGGCACACCAACCACAGGCTTGGCGTTGGCGGCAAATGCACTTCAAAACAACCAGTTTACGAACCGGATCCGCACGAATGGCTTGTTTGTACGTTGGAATGTTACGCCCTACGGCCCGCTGGCTCTTGGTGCATGTCAAGGTAATCCGTTGGTGGTGCAATTGGAGGTGCTGCCGGAACCGGTCATGGACCCGGGCCTGGCCAACCTGAACGTATGTAGCGATGTGGCCAATGGTATTGAATTAATTACGGATGGCATCTCTGCGACTGCCACTTCGTTCTATGTAAACACCGTGGAAGTGACCAGCCTTGCAATAGCTCCTGGTTCAACCGTTGGTGCTGTGGCAGCCAAGCCCGCCAATGTGGCTCCGAATCCTGACCCGGTAACGGGTGCGAAGACAAGAAACGCCATTCGTAATGACGTCTTTACCGTAACTACGAATATAGCGGCAGCCAGCCGTACGGTGGTGTACAACATCACACCTCGCGCAGGTAACTGCTTTGGTGATCCGTTCAACATTAACCTGGAGATTCGTCCGGAGCCTGTCATCCAGGCCACGGTTGCGCCCCCGGTGTGTTCGGATGTGCCTTTCAATCTTTCGCTTACGCAACAACCTACATCCGTAAGCATTGACTCCTATAATATCAATTCCATTAACTGGGATCTGTTGCCAGCACCGGGCTTACAACCGGGCGCAACCAATTTCGCCACAGGGGTGCAGGACGTGGGAGGCCCAGGCATAGCAGGTAATCTGGTGATCAACGATCGATATATCAACACAACCGATCAGATACTGAAGGCGCGCTATGTGATTACCCCGACCTCGTTGCAAGGTTGCATGGGTGACGCGGCCACTACGGAAGTAGATGTAACACCGGCACCGGCAGTGGCCAATGGTCTTGATAAGATCGTTTGTAGCGATGCCGTTTCAGGAATTGTCATTCAGGATCAGCGCACCGCCACCGGTGCAGGTTTCCCGGCCCAGTCGTTCCGCGTGACACCGAGTGTGGCTTCCACAACAGGACTTACCGCAAACGTTTTTAACCCCGCATCCAGGGTTGTCAATGGAGCTTCGTCCACCACCATCCAACCGGATGACTTTACGAATCCCACAAACCTTCCCATTACGGTCAACTACGTAGTGGAAGCTTGGACGGGGTTAAATGCAACAGGATGTACCAGTTCACGAACGATCGGATTAACCGTTGAGCCAACAATCGTGACCAATCTGGCTTCGGCCATGAACCTGAAACCCGACATTTGCGCGGGCGATGTAACGGAGATTGTGTTGGGCTCGCCTTCGAATCCAACACCGGCGGGATTGACGGCACCGTTTAATTCACCCACCGATATTACGTTTAGCTACACCGTCCTGGGAGCTTCGGTGGCCCCTGGCTTCAACCTGCCGGAGGCAGCTCCGAACAACGTGATCCAGCAAACGATCAACAACAATACCAACACCGACCTGACCGCCACCTTCCGAATCACGCCAACAGCAGCGAATGCCCGGGGCGGTTTGGGTTGTACCGGAACGCCCACAGATGTGCTCGTGCGTGTTCGGCCGAGGCCTCGGATTTCGGCCAGCAGCACAAACATCACCACGTGCGAGGATGTTCCGCTGGCAGTCACGTTAAGTTCGCCCACGGTTCCGGGAACGGGCGCAGGGCCGGTTGAATTCGACTTGCAAAGCATCCTGGATCCAAACACCGGCAATCCGTCTACCTTCATCACAGTGGGTTCAAATCCGGCAGGTCCGAACGAGGCACCCGGATTTGTATTAAGCGATGCGCCGGTAACAACTGCGTTGGGTCAGGAAGCGATCCGCTATCAATACCGGCCTCAATTCACGTTGGGTGCAGCAACATGTTTGGGCGATCCGGTGGGCATCACGGTAACGGTTAGTCCCCGGCCGCGAATTGCGGCGCTGCCAAATTTTGATGTGTGCAGTGGCGTGCAATTTGAGCAAGCGCTTACGGTACAGGAGGCAGACCCTTCACTCACGCTCATTTCCTGGACAGCGGCCGTTACAACGCCTAATCCGGCAAACGTAACCGGGGCAGCCGCCGGCGCGGGCAATCAGCTCACCCAGGTGGTCTTCAACCGCAACCCGGATGCCGCCAAGGTGGTGTATACGTTCCGCGGCAACACCTTTGGTTGCATTAGTCCCACCCAAACACTGGAAGTGGATATTTTCCCCGAGCCCCGCATTCAGAATTTGGCTCGCTCGTACAACATTTGTAACGGGGCACCTTTTAATGTGAACCTGCAAGCCACCAGCAATCCCGCCATCACTTCGTACCGGTGGACAGTTGACAACGGTGGCAACACAGACCTGGCAGGTGGCGCTAATGACCCCGGTCCGAATTCGGTGATTAACCAGACGCTCACGAATAACGGAACCTCGCTGGGAACCTACAGCTACACGGTTACCCCTTACGTGATTACGCCTACCAAACAGTGTGTAGGCCTGGATGGCATCGCAGCCGTGAACGTGGCCCCTCCCGTAGTGGGAAGTTTGGTGAGCAGCGATGGCGACAACTCCGCCTTCATCTGCGAAAATGGCCGCGACTTCTTGTTCTTTGAGTTTGATGGCTTGCCGCTGTTTGAGGCTGTGTACACGGATGGTACGAGCGACTTCACGATTACCCGCCAGGGGGCAATCCGGGTATTGCAGGTGGGCCCTGCGGCTACCACCACCTACACGCTGAAGTCGCTGAAAGACGGTTTTGGTTGCATCGATGCGAATCTGAACACACCCGCCAATCGCCCGTCTGTAACCGTGAACGTGGGCGTAACCAATGCCAACTTTGATCTCATCACACCGGCCATTGCGTGTAGCCCGTATCAGGCCCAGTTTCAACATAACCAGGTGGGGGGCGTAAACTATACGTGGAAATGGTTTGATGGGGTGGCTGATTCTACCTACCTGGCGGCGGGCAGCGTGGCCAATCAGGTCGTGCGCCACACGTTCTTCAACCCATCTCCGAATGGAAACGTGAGATACAAAGTCTACCTCGAATCGTTCCTGGATAACAACTACCCCGGTGGCTGTCTCAAGACCACCTTCCGTGAAGTACAGGTGTATCCTACCATCAGTACAGGTGTATTCCCCGACAAGTCGGTGATTTGCAGCGGGGAAGAAGTAACTTTTACGAATTCTTCCCAAGGCGTTACACAGAGCAACTGGTTTTATCGGCCGATTGGTTCAACGCAACAGTTTGAACCGAAAACGACTTCGGGTGTGACTTATAAACTGGAGAACACCTCCACTTCCAACCCGCTGGTGATGGAAGTCGTGTACCGATCTACAAATGGGAATTGTCCAGCGGCAGACGTGGTTACACCGATTACCGTGTACCGTGGGGTTGCTCCAGATTTTGCGAACACACCGCCTACGTTGTTTGTGGCCGGCAGCTCGCGGACCACCGTCACCAACACATCAGTGCCGGTGGATAATGCGGACTTTAGTTACAGTTGGGAGTTTGGCTTGAACGCGAATCCCGGTACGGCCAATGGTGTAGGACCGTTTAACTTGAACTACTCCACGCCCGGACCGAAGGTGCTACGGTTAACGGTAACGAATCGGGCCGCACAAACTGCAGGATTAACGTGCGTGTCGTCCTTGGAGAGAACAATTCAGATTGCCGTGCCGCCGCTAATTGCGGAGTTTGTGGCAACACCCCTGCGCGCGTGTTTCCCGACGGACATTACCGTGACCGAAAACCAGGCCACGGGCGATGTGTTTGAGTGGCGCGTGTTTGATAGCAACGGCCGTGTAGCCGCGGTGTCGAACGTGGTGTTACCGGTGTTCCAGATTCCGAACCCCGGCCGCTATACTATTGAGCTCACTACGCGCAATACTTTCACGGGCGATCAGAGAACAGCCTTGAAGGACGCAGAGATTTTCCCGAAGCCAACCGCTTCTTTCCAACTCCGTCCTGATATCGTCTATGTGCCCGATACCGAGTTGACCACCTTCAATTTTAGCGAGGGAGCCAATGAATACGAGTGGGATTTTGGCGATGGAACAACCTCGATCGATCGTGAGCCGAAGCACAAGTACAAAATTGAAGGTCGTTACGATGTTAGCCTGATAGCGTTGTTCGACCATGGCGGTGGAGTAGTTTGCTCGGATACCTTGGTGAACAAAGTAACTGCGAAGCAAGGTGGTATCACGCTGCTCCCGAACGCATTTACCCCTGACCCGAGCGGACCGCGGGGCGGTGTGCCGGGCGGTGCCGGGACCAACTCCTTCAATGACGTATTCCTACCGATTGTAAAAGGAGCCGAGGAATTCAACATGCAGGTATTCGATCGTTGGGGGAACCTGATCTTCGAAAGCAACAATGCACAAGTCGGCTGGGACGGCTACAATCAGAACGGAAGGCTCATGCCAAATGGGGTGTATGTGTATAAACTTACATTGCGATTAAGTGATGGCCAGCGAACAACGCAGATCGGGGATATTACATTAATACGGTAATTCTTTATCTTTGATGGCCATGAACCTACGCCTGTTGTTTGTATTTGTGATTGCGTGCTCGGTGGCGAAAGCGCAGGATCCACAGTTCTCGCAATTTTACCAGGCGCCGCTCTACCTTAACCCCGGATTTACCGGCATCACCCAGCAACAGCGATTTGCGCTGAACCATCGGTTGCAATGGCCCAATCTGCCACAAACTTTTGCAACTTACTCAGCGAGCTATGATATCTTCGTTGACGAATTGCGAAGTGGATTTGGATTCATGGCCACAACGGATCGAATGGGTTCGGCGGGGTGGCGCACCACCACAGCAGGTGTGCTTTACAGTTACAAAGTAAAACTCAACGAAAAAATCGTTTTCTCACCGGGGCTTTATTTCGGCTATGGAATCAATGGCCTTGATCGAACCAAGCTAAGTCTTGGAGATGGACTAGAGTTTGACGGACAAACACTCGATCCGGATGTATCGAGGATTGGTAATCAACAATATTTTGATTTTGGATCGGGCTTTCTGCTCTACTCACGGATATTGTGGCTGGGAGCTTCGTTTTACCACATGAATACACCTAACTTGTCTATCCTCAATAGCGTCAGCCGCTTGCCAATGAAGTCGACTATTCATGGAGGGGCGCGGATCAACCTGCGGGGATCGAACATCCGGAGCAGCAATGCGCGTTTTTCTTATCTGACGCCCTCTTTTATTTTCCGTCATCAGGGACCGATTACGCAAATGGATGTTGGCGTGAACTATCACGTAGATCCTGTATCGGTGGGGATTTGGTATCGTGGCAAGCCGTGGGACGAAAACTTCATCGGAACAATTAACCAGGATGCGCTGATTTTTACGATGGGGCTATACTTGAAGAGCTTGGCTATCGGCTATAGCTACGATTTTAATATTTCCGAACTCTCCGCGGCATCCGGCGGAGCACACGAGATTTCCCTGGTATACGAGTTTGTGGCGAAGCCCATCAGCAGGCAGGTGAAAAAGAAAAATCGCCTGATTCCATGCCCCACGTTTAATAGCAAAGCCAGCTTCTGGAACTAGGGAAGAGGCAGACGTTAACTGCCTTCGCAGATTCTCCTTACTTTTGAGGCGATGAACTTTCGTTCGCATCTCGAACCGATTCCTGCCATTGGCTTGGTTGCAGCAGCTGCTCAAGAGCTCGGCTATCCGTGCTACTTGGTGGGCGGTTTTGTACGCGACTTGCTTTTGCAGCGGCCATGTAAGGATCTCGACTTCGTATGCGTAGGGAGCGGGGTGGCGCTGGCGGAACGAGTAGGGGCAAAAGCTGGTGTAGTGCCTACCGTTTTTAAGAATTTTGGTACTGCACACATTCCATTTAACGACCTACAGTTGGAGTTTGTTGGCGCCCGGAGGGAGTCCTACCGGGGTGATTCGCGAAAACCAATTGTAGAGGATGGTACCCTGGAAGATGATCAACTGCGGCGCGATTTTACGATCAACGCACTTGCCATTAGCCTGAACGAATCCGATTATGGGAACCTGATTGATCCGTTTGGCGGAGTAAAACATCTGGAACAGAAAATGATCGTGACGCCACGGCAGCCGGATGTAACTTTTTCGGATGATCCTTTACGCATGATGCGGGCGTGTCGCTTTGCGGCACAATTGAAGTTCGACATCGATGGCGATGCGTTCGTTGCAATCCAGCAAATGGCCGATCGGCTGAGTATCATTTCCAGCGAACGCATTACCGAAGAGCTCAACAAAATCATTTTGTCGCCCGTACCTTCTTATGGGTTCAAATTGCTATTTCACAGTGGCCTACTAAAACAGTTCTTCCCGGAAATGGTCGCCCTGCAAGGCGTGGAGTATGTGGACAACAAGGCCCACAAAGACAACTTCTACCATACCCTCCAAGTATTGGATAATGTAGCTGCCGTTTCGGATGACTTGTGGCTCCGCTGGGCGGCCATTTTGCATGATATTGCGAAACCTGTTACGAAACGCTTTGATCCCAAAGCCGGTTGGACGTTTCATGGGCATGAAGAACGAGGTGCCCGAATGGTGCCTGGCATCTTTCGCAGGATGAAGCTACCGATGAACGAGAAGATGGAGTTCGTAAAAAAGCTGGTGCGGCTTCACTTGCGCCCCATTGCGCTGGTGAAAGAAGAGGTCACCGATTCGGCCATTCGAAGATTGTTGTTTGAGGCAGGGGCCGATGCCGATGCATTGATGACACTATGCCGGGCCGATATTACCTCCAAGAATGCTGAAAAAGTAAAACGCTATCTGCACAACTTTGAACGCGTGGCTGAAAAGATGGTGGAAGTGGAAGCCAAAGATAGCATTCGGAATTTTCAGCCTCCGGTAACGGGTGATGAGATAATCCGATACTTCCGGTTAACCCCTGGCAAGATTATTGGCGAACTAAAAGAAGAGATAAAAGAAGCTATTTTGGAAGGAATTATTCCCAACGACAAAGAAGCAGCCTGGCAATACTTGCTTAAACTTGCAGCGGAAAGGAAATTGCCCAATCCTAATCTCACACCCAGTTAATCATCCAAAATCCATCACGTACCGAAATCATTTGAGCATGAAAAAACTCGCTATCCTATTTGTACTACTTGCAACAGTCACGCTGGCTCAAAACAGAAATACACCCAACAAAGGGGGCAAAACAGCTTCGCCTGAGCCGGCCCAAAAACCGGCCGAGCAACCTGCTCAACAGCAGCAAGTAGACCCGTTTATCGCTCACTTCTTCAAGAAATACTCCTTGGCGTTGCAGTTCAATGATTACGATGTGGCCAAGGACGCCTTGTACGATGTTATTGTGGAGGCCCCCACCGATAGCTTGTTGAATCAACTCACGTTACTGTACTACGAGAACCAAAAATACACCTCCGCTTTTCTGGTTGCCCAGGCAATGCTACAGCGAAATCCCAAGAACCTGACGATGCTGGAAGTAGCTGCCACTTCGGCCGAAGCCGTAGGTATCCTCGATCGGTCGTTGCAGTATTACGAGAGTCTTTACCTC
>JBIIVI010000338.1:0-3413 GCA_044339555.1 Cyclobacteriaceae bacterium
GCGTTGCCACCCTACGCCATCGTCCTCCACCCGAATTTGTAACTGCGAGCCATTCAGGCCGATGGCCACCAACACCCGCGCGGCATTGGCATGACGGGCCGCATTTGTCATCGCTTCTTTCACAATCAAGTAAAGATGCTGCCGCACTTCTGGCGGTAGCGTTCGGTCTAACGGCCCGGCACTTACGTTAAACTCAAGTTGAGTTCGGCTTGATTCGAACAAGGCTTCGCCTGCGCTGCGCAATCGGTTCACCAAAGCCGCCAACGTGTCATGCTCGCTGTCGATCGACCAAACCACATCGCTCATCGCACCAATGATCTCCCGACTAAGGGTGTGAATCTTGCGAACATAGGTGTCGCGCTCGGATTCGGTTTGTCCATTCCGAATCAAATCAGAGTACATCGAAATCCGCGTTAAGCTGGATCCCAGTTCATCATGCAAATCACTGGCGATCTTGTTTCGAAGTCGTTTGGCTTCCAAAGCGCTTTGCAAACGTAAGCGGTGCAGGTAGTACAACACTACTCCCAACAAAAGCGCCACGAGTCCGAAAAACCACCATGTTCGATAAAAGGGCGGCAATACCTCCACTTGAAGTTCCGTCACCGAGTCACTCCAATGGCCATCTGCGTTGGAAGCCTTTACTTGAAAGGTATACTCACCCGGATCCAGATTGGTGTAACTCGCAAACGACTGGTTGCCGGCATATACCCAGTCGGCATTGAAGCCGATGAGTCGGTACGCATATTGGATTTTCTCGGGCGCCACGTATTCCTGCGCGGCATATCCCAGCGAAAAGAAATTTTGTTCGTGCCGAAGCACCACTTTGGTTGTTTGCGCAATGTGTTGCGTCAAGTGATAGGCGTTGAGCGTATCGGTTGGATCCAGGCCTACACGCTTATTGAACACCAGAAAATCATTGAACACCACCCGCATGCGACTCGTGTCGGACACTAATTGACTGGGATCAAACCATGCTATACCTGCTTGGGTCGAAACGAAAACGCGCCCTTGTCGATCCGTGAAGAGTTTTTCAAAATTGGCCGAAAAAAGACCATCCGCAGGTGTAAAATGCCGTTTTGCTCCGGTTTTCAAATCGAGTTGGGTCAGTCTCCGGGGGGAAGAGACCCACAAGCGATTTTGCTGATCCATCACTATCGACAGCACTGAGCTCTGGGTCGAATCCAACAATGTCTTTTGCTGAAGTTGTCCATTCTGGTAACGCACGGTGTGAATGCCCGAGTAATCCAGCAACAAGACCTCTTGCTGTTGATAGGGATAAATTTCAACAAACGAAGAAACTCGAAAGGGTTGTAACTTGGCGTTGGCGGAGCTCACCAATTTAAACTGATTGCTTTCTCGATCATATACCGTCAACCCCTGGCGTCCTTTTAGCCAAACTGTCTCGTTGATTTCCAATACATCGTTAACTCCTGCGAGCGACACGTTAAACCTTTTCGAAAGCGAATCCTCAGCAACGCGATTAAAACGCCCGGTGCGGGGATTGTAAAGGGTGAGTCCATCCCGGTATTGAAAAATCCAGATCATGCCATCTCGATCAGCCAGCAGGCCCGACACGGCTTTGTTTAGCAACCTGTCGGACGCATGGGTGGGTTCGTGATTCGTAAACACGCCTGTTTTCATGTTCAGTGAGTTGACCCCGCCACCTTCCAAACCAATCCACAGTTTATTGACATCGGCACGATCCGGCTGTAGCGATGCAATGTTGTTATACCTAATGGTTCCAGGTTTTTTAGGATCATGACTGTATCGGGTGGCTTTGCCGGTCTTCACGTTAAGTCGATTGAGCCCATTAAAAAAAAATCCCAACCAGTAAATAGAATCATTCTGTTGATATACTTTATTCACCAGGCCGGGGGAAATTGAAGTGGGATCGTCCGGGCGATGAACCACCAGATTGAACTGGTTAGCGCGGGTGTTATGCACCGCCACTCCCGTCTCACTAGGCCCTACCCACAATAGTCCGCTCGAGTCGAGGTACACCGTAAAGAGATTGTCGGAAGGAAGCGTTTGGTCTTCGTAGGGTTTGTTGCGCCAGTGCTCAAACCGGTTCTCGGCAGGGTAAAACCGATTAAGCCCACCTCCAAACGAGGCCACCCACAGCGACCCATTGGGATCTTCAATCACTTTAAACAACGAGTTATGGCTGAGGCTATCGCGATGTGCGGCCGCTAACACATGACGACTTTGCTTTTTGACCGGGTCAAAGATCTGCAAGCCGCCATACGTACCCATATAGAATTTGCCGTCCCGGGCAATGCAGATACTGCGTAGCACCCGGTACTTGTAATTGTCCGTGGGGTTCCGATTGGTGAGGGTGAAACGGGTAAAGTTGGTGGTGGCCGGATTGTAGCGGCATAACCCGCCGGTCGTGGTAATCCACAGCTGGCCCTGAGCATCGGCAGCCAGGCCGGTGATGTAATCATCCCACAGCGTGGTGGTATCACTCCGGTTTGATTTAAACAACTGAAAGTCGCGGGTTTTTGGGTGATAGCGGCTCAAGCCCTTGCCCATCGAACCCAGCCAGAAGTAGCCCTCTGCATCCTCAAAGAACGAGTACAAGTATCCCCGGGTGGTGGTGAGGGAATCATTGGCTAACTCAAATCGGTCGATGGCGCGATTGTATTTCATCAACGCACCATCGCGAGTACCAATCCAAAGCTGTTTTTGGCGATCTTCAAATATCAGCACTGCCCCGCTGGCTTTCGGAAAATGGGGCGAAGCGAGTTCCTGGGGTTCGTACGCGCGGGTTCGTTCGCCATCGTGTCGCACCAGCAGCGAAGAGGTTAGGCCAAACCACATGTACCCCTCACGATCGCGATAGATGCACTGCGCACCGGCCAAGCCCCGGTCGTCTTCCTTCTGGATTTTCCGAAATCGAAGTGTTGGTTGCTGCGCAGCTGCCAAGCCAATCAGTAACACAAGAACAAGTGTAAGGGTGTTTCTCATGTGTAAACAAAAATCCGGGCCGTTAAGCGAAAACTACAACCGCGCTTGAATTCTTTACTATTTTTGGTCGAATATTTTTGTTATGAATCGCCTCTCCAACCGAATTAATGCCATTCAGGAATCTGCCACGCTGGCCATGGCCGCCAAGGCGCGTGAGTTTAAAGCCCGCGGCATAGATGTGATCAACCTGAGCCTGGGCGAACCCGACTTTAAAACGCCTGCTCACATTTGTGCCGCAGCAAAAAATGCTATCGATGAAGGCAAGTACTTTTCCTACCCGCCCGTGGCGGGCTACCAGGATTTGCGCGAGGCGCTGGCCGCCAAGTACAACCGCGAAAACCACGTGCCCTACAAAGCGGAGCATATCGTAGTTTCCAATGGCGCCAAGCAATCCATTGCCAACGTGATGCTGGCGCTCCTTAACCCGGGCGATGAAGTGATTGTGT
>JBIIVI010000339.1:0-3410 GCA_044339555.1 Cyclobacteriaceae bacterium
AAAAACAAACAACGGATTTGCGTTACCCGGATACGTAATTCAAGCGAGCGCAGCCTATGCAATTTCTGAGCGTATACACGTTGAAGCAACCTACCAGTCCAGCCGGCACGAGGTCGATACAAACCCCGCGTCCAAATTTTTCGACAACAAATTCTCAAATCCTATTACCGCGAGCGTAAATAGCTTCAGTCAGAGCCCTTACGATAGCCGTAACCTACTGTTGGGTGGCCGTTACGCTTTTTTCATTTCAAGTTGGAATTTCAGTATAGGTGCCAAATGCGGTTTGGGCGTTCTTGGTTTTCCTGAGTATAGTTGGACAATTACGACATTCAATCAAGACCCGCCTTTCGAATTCACCGGCGTTGATCAAACAGACAAGCCAGCCAGTCGGGCTTTTTGTTTCGGAGGGGACGTGCGGATGGAGCATAACCTATATCACGGATTCTTTTTAGGCGTAAACGCTGAGTATTTGAATGCGTCTTATTCTTATACTACAATAATTAAGTTTCCAGGAATTGACCCAACGACTCACGCAGACAGAGTGCCTTACCAAGTATTAAATCTGACTGCGTTTGTAGGGGCTCGTTTTTAAGCAAGGAACTTGCTCGCTTTAGCTCAAATCAATTTTGAAACGATTGATTTCTGAGCTTTTCGGCTAAACAGGTTTTGGCGAGGGATGGCAACTGCACTCCGGCCCGCCTCGGGCCGGAGTAAAGCGAACAGCCCGGTGGCCACGCCCCCAAAATAAAATTAGAAAAAGTAGAGAGAGTTGGGTTGCACACCCTAGTACAAAAAAAGAAGCCCTTTCCGCGTCTCGGAAAGGGCCATCTTAAACCTAAAACCCTGAATGAGAAAATAGCAAACTGTCGTAACAAAAGTAGGTGCCTGTACGACCCGAGTAAATACCTCTTTTGGGGTATATTGATGGGGATGGAGGGGGGTATTTTTACCGTAAGAGGCCTAAAAGTGGGCGGCCATCAGCAAATCGATGCTTTTGTACTTCAGGCCAAACTTGCGTGCAATCGTTTCGTTGGTTACGCTGCCTTTGTAGGTGTACACTCCTTTCATAAACCATTTGTGCGAAAAGATCATCTCCTCTACCCCACCTTCTTCGGCTGCCCGCAAAATGGTGGGGGTGAAAATGTTGCTCAGCGCGGTGGTAGCCGTATGAGCTACACGCGAGGCCACATTGGGTACGCAATAATGCACTACATCGTACTTGCGGAAAACGGGTTTATCGTGGGTGGTGATTTCGCTGGTGGCCACACACCCGCCCTGATCGATGCTGAGGTCGATAATGAGGGAGTTGGGCTTCATTTGTGAGACCATTTCTTCGCTCACTACGTGGCGAGCACGACCTTTCTCCGCACGCAACGCGCCAATCAACACGTCTGTGGATTTTAAACTCTCGCTGAGGCCCACCGTGTCGATGGTGGAAGTATATACCTGATTGCCCAGCGTGTGTTTCAGTCTGCGAAGTTTGTAAAGTTGGTTATCGAACACCTGTACTTCGCACCCCAGGCTGAGCGCAGCACGGGCTGCATATTCTGCTACTGTGCCGGCCCCGATGATGACCACTTTTGTTGGCGGAACGCCCGTAATGCCACCCAAAATAATTCCCTTGCCGTTGCGTGTGGTACTCAGGTATTCCGCCGCGATCAAGATTACGGTGCTGCCTGCGATTTCGCTCAGCGCCCGCACGATCGGGATGCCCCCTACTTTGTCTTCAATAAATTCGTAAGCAAGCGCCGTTACTTTTTTGCGATTCAGAGCGCCTATGTATTCGGGGCCGAGGTGGCCCAGTTGCAGAGCGGAGATCAACGCTTGGCCGGGTTGAAAGTAATCGATTTCCTCCAGGGTAGGCGGCTCAATCTTCAGGATGATATCGGCTTTGTATACCTCCAGCGGCGAGTAAACAATTTTGGCACCGGCATCGCTGTATTGCTTGTCGGTAAACTTGGAGCCTTCGCCCGCTTTGGTTTCCACCCACACTTCGTGACCGTTATTTACCAGCAACGCGACCGCATCGGGCGTGAGACTGATCCGGTTCTCTTGCAACGAAATTTCCCGTGGCAAGCCAATGGCAAAACTCTTCTTGCCTTTCTTGACCGCCATCAATTGCTCCTGGGGCGACAGGCTGGTTTTGGCTAACGCTTCAAAACCGGATTTCTTTTTCTCGCTCATGCGTGGTAGGTAATCAAACGGGTTTGTGGGTCTAGTTTACGAAGTTCGACAACAAAAGTATGATCTGGAAGCAGATGCGCGATTTTCTCCGGCCACTCTATCAAACAGTACTGTCCGGAAGCGAGGTATTCTTCGATCCCGATATCCAACGCCGCCCACTCATTTTTTAGTCGGTAGCAATCGAAGTGGTACACCGGTTCTCCCGAAGGCAACGCATATTCATTTACGATTGAAAACGTGGGGCTGGCGGTAGTGGATGTTACACCGAGCGCGGCACACACGTACTTTACCAGCGTGGTTTTGCCGCTGCCCATCTCCCCTTTCAACAACCAAACCCGGTGCGCCCCTGCAGCCGTCAGCAGCGATGTTGCCACGGCCGGCAACTCGCTCAGGGTAACGGCTTGGGAAACTTCGTTCTGAGTTGACTGTCTATCCATTTCCAGTTTTCGAACTCATGAATACCAGCGGCACGATCATTTCTTCAAGACTAATGCCGCCATGCTGGAACGTGTCTTTATAAAAGTTAACGTAGTAGTTGTAGTTGTTGGGATAGGCAAAGAACTGATCTTCCATCGCAAACACGTAGGCAGTCGAGACGTTGAGTTTCGGCAAATAAAATCTGTCGGGCTTGTTGGCCACCATGATCTTATCGCCATCAAAGCCCAGGTTCTTTCCCTGCTTGAAGCGCAAGTTTGTGTTGACGCTTTTATCGCCAATAATTTTAAAGGGACGCTTCACGCGGATGGTACCGTGGTCGGTGGTGATGGCCAATCGGTGTCCTTTCTCTGCCACTTTTTTGATGATTTCAAATAAAGGCGAATGTTCGAACCACGAACGCGTAATCGATCGGTAAGCCGCTTCATCGGGCGCCAACTCGCGAATCATGGCCATGTCGGTGCGAGCGTGCGAGAGCATGTCCACAAAATTGTACACAATCACGTTAAGTTCGTTCTTGTATAAGTTAGCGAGGTTATCTACCAGGTCGCGCCCTTCTTCCAGCTTTTTGATTTTGATGTAGTGATGGCGGATGGGCAAATTGTTTCTGCGAATTTGCTTTTCCAGCAATTCGCCCTCGAAGTTATTTTTTCCTTCTTCTTCGTCTTCGCCTACCCACCATTCGGGAAAACTGCGCTGAATTTCGGACGGCAGCAGGCCGCTGAAGATGGCATTGCGCGCATAGGCCGTAGTGGTGGGCAGAATGGAATAGTAGGTTTCTTCGCGATCGA
>JBIIVI010000341.1:0-3387 GCA_044339555.1 Cyclobacteriaceae bacterium
TATATCCATTTAAACCCAATAAGGGGTATTGGAAATTGGTTGATTCGTTTGAAAAGTATTCTCATTTCATTGCGGGGTTTTATGAGTTGAACGAACAACATCCAAAGGTTGCCCTTACTCATTGGAAGGATATTGGGGTTGCATTTTCATTCTAGCCCGGGCATTGGCGTATCGTCCCCGAGACGGGAGACGTTACTTGACAAAAAGGGAAATCCGAACGACCGATCTTCTACATATTGGTATTTTGTAGTATGATTTTTTTGATCTCGGCTTCTAAACCCTGCTCCGAGGGGCGAGGTGCTTTTATTGAAATGATGTTGCCGGCTTTGTCGAACAAGAAATATTGTGGGATACCAACAATCTTGTACGATTTATTAAACGCTTCTATTTGATCGGGCGCTAGAACGATGTGGAGACCTTTCCACGCAACATCATTGTTTAGAAAATCCCGCCATGTTTCCTGATTCTGATCCAAGGATATGTTTAGAAACAGGATGTCGTCTTCTGCCGAAAATGCTTTCTGCAGTTTCTTGGAGAACGGGATTTCCGCCACGCAAGGGCCGCACCAAGTGGCCCAGACATCTACGTACATAATTTTCCCCTTCAAATCGGCAAGCGATACTCTTCTACCATCCATGGTTGTTCCTTCGAAAAGTGGAGCTGGCTTTCCGGGTGCCAGTTGAAGCCAGCTTTGATAAAGTTCGTCTAGCGTTGCAGAATATGCAGAGTTTGGATAGGTACGTTTGTAATCGATTAAGATAGAATCAGTCTCGGGGTTGATCCCAACTTCATAAAGCCAGGAGTTTAGATTGAACGCCCTCAAATACTCGCGCGTGAGATCAGGCAGGGCAATATTTTTAATGAGAGAATCTGAAACAATCTGATCTCGTTGCGGGAACCCCGTGCGAGTGGCTATTCCAAAAGCGGGTAAGCGAACTTGATTCTGCCAAACCCAATTGAGTAGCATTTGGTAATCCGAGAAGGTAAGATGCGAGTCTTGAAAAGGCACTTCGGATAGTTTAAGATTTGGTGCCTTCAGGTTGTTTTGTTCGGTTTGAATATAATCGCCATTGGCGGCGGCAGCTGAATTGTTTAGAAAGGTGTTGAGCTGGAAAAAATAGTACTCCTGCTCAAACGACACGATTTTGAGTTTATTTTTCTTTTCGAGTATCTCCCGCTCATCCTTCGAAAGGTTTACCGAATCCGTATAGGCAGCTTCAAATTCCTTGAACAGCCCGCGGAGGGAGTCGAGGCGGTTGGTAAACTGGGTTTCGTTAAGCATGGGAAGGTCGCCCTTGCCCCATCGGATTTTCTCAAAAGCGGCATTAAACCAGGAGATACAATTATTGATTTCGCGTCCTTCTCCCGAAAAAGTCAGTCGTTTACGAGAACTGCCCGTATCTTCTTGAATTGCCAGGCTGTTGCCAGGAGTTAGATAGATCTCGCTGTAGGTGGTACCAATTTGGATCATGACCAATACCGGCTTTTCGAGCGCTACCTCTAACGTGCAGTAGCCGAGCGAGTCTGTTGTTGACTGCGCTAGGATCGTTTCGCGCAGCATGTTATAATGATAAATTTTTACAGCCGCATTTGGTTGCCGTTTACAGTTTACCGCAACGGTGGCAAATGGGTTTTGCTTTACGCAGGAACCAAAAAAGCTGACCAGGAGCATCAGCAAGAATCCAACCTTTGTCGCTTTTAGCCTCATGTTCATGAATTTAGAAAAATCAATCATTGTTTAATAAATGTAGCAGTTTTGATCGGACAATTGAAGTGAGTACGCTGGAAGTTTGCACGACTGTCTGCGATCGATTACTTCGTCAAGTATCGTCTCCCGTTACGGGAACGACACGCTAGTTTCACGGCCAATCAAGTTTATTGCACCACACCAGCCACGGATAGCAGCGGAAATCCCACGCGTTTCGCGTGGATTGAAGCGAATAGCCGGGCCGCCCGGGGCAATTGGGGCGGGGCTGCCAAAAAGGAAAACGCATCGTTGCTTTTTTTAAGAACGAGTCCGAACCGGATCGGACGTGTGTGCTTTTAACGTACCTTGCGGACCGAATAACGACTTGAGTTGTGCGTGTGAAGTTGGAGATGCTGGTACTTCTATTGTTGGCGTTTGGCTATGTAAGTGGGCAAAGCTCATTGGCCACCCAATTACTTGCCGAAGGCCTTGCGTTGGAAAAAAAATATGATGTGCCAGCAGCCTTGGCCAAGTACGAGGCAAGCACGAAAGCTGATCCAATGCAGGCAGAAGCATGGTGGCGGGCCAGCCGGATGCTCTCCAACATCGGTGGACACATCGATAAAAAGCAAGAGGAGGAAAAACGCGGCAAGTATGAGCAGGCGAAAAAATACGCGCTGAAGTCGATTGAGTTGAACCCCAAAAGCCCCGATGCACGCCTGGCGCATATTGTTTCGATGGGGCTGTTGGCGGAGATGGCCGGTAACCCGCGCGAAAAAATCCGCGATGCAAAAATCATCCGCGAGGAAGCGGAGGCAACCCTCGCCATGGACTCGGCTTTTGCACCTGTTTATTTTGTGCTGGGCAAATGGCACTACGAACTGGCCAAGCTCAACTGGTTGGAGCAGATGGCCGTAAAACTTTTTTTTGGCGGCATGCCGGAAAATGTGTCGATGACGCGGGCCATTGAATACTTACGCAAAGCCAGCAAGCTGGAGCCGAACACGATTTTGTATATGTATGGCGAGGCTTCCGTGCTCGACTACGAAGGCCGACCGAAGGAAGCCATCGCGCTGCTGGAACGTGCCCTTGCGCTACCGCCCAAAGAGCCAGACGACATTCTACGAAAAGAAAAGTGCCGGGAGTTGCTTCGGGCGCTCCAGTAAAAGCAAGAAAAATTTCTACGGGGCATAGGGGTTTTCTAATGAGCGTTTGTCATAGCCCTGTTCAACAACAGGAATATGAAAACCCCAATCTCATTCATTACTTCTTTTTTTCTTTTCCTCGGAATCACGATCGCTCAGAGCCAACCGCTTACACAAACGATACGCGGCACGGTGGCCGATAAAGTTTCAAAAACGGGTTTGCCGGGAGCAACGGTAGTGCTCTTGGGTGCTGATCCCGTAGTAGGTGCTACAACCGATCCCGATGGCCACTTTAAACTCACGCGTGTGCCGGTAGGTACGCATTCCCTGAGGATTTCGTTTGTAGGCTACAAAGAAATCGTGTTGCCCAATTTGGTGGTCAACTCGGGCAAGGAAGTTGTACTTACGATTCCTTTGGAAGAGGATATCACGCTGATGGACGAAGTGGTGATCACACCTGGTATAGAAAAAAACAAACCAATTAACGAGATGGCCACCGTAAGTACCCGCACGTTTTCGGTAGAGGAAACCCGCAAGTTTGCAGCCGCCGTGAAC
>JBIIVI010000052.1:0-15119 GCA_044339555.1 Cyclobacteriaceae bacterium
CTGAGCTCACGGCCGATGAAACGGGCGCTTATGTATTGGAATTCTATACCTCGGATTTACCTGGACCCTATCGTGTTACCGTAGAAGGTTTCATACAAAAAGGTCAACCGGTTCGACACGTCAGTTACTTTGATGTGATTGATCGCTAGTTTGCGCAACTTCATTTTTCCTAAGCTTCATAACTCGGGCTTTCCCATGTAGAACAATACGTGCGCGATGTGGTAAAAACACTTCAAACGACTCGCGCATTTTGTGTTGGGATGCTTGGAATGAATCCGATAATGCCAACGACAACAGTTACGCCAAGCAAGAGCTTAAGAACAAAGTAGAACTTGTAACCCCAATACTGCCGCAGGTATTTCGGTGGGTGCGCGAAGAGCAGGCTCAACAAACCATTGCAGTCGGCCTTTGAACGTGGTGGCGCTGGAGTTGGCACCCCGATATCCTCCACCGCGCCTCGGAAACCGGAAAAGTCATCTTAACGACTAGCGAGATCATTATGTTTCATTGTTACAGACAACCTGATGTTCTCGAAAAAGTAGTTCAGCACTTAGAGCAGTACAACCCGTTGATCTGCACCGGGTACATGGCTCGAAGCGAGGGCAATAATCCAATTACTATACTCCGCTGGCCCGTCAGTACAGATGGGCATGATCAACCGGGGATTTGTTGACGGCAAAGAGCAAACCAAGTTTCCGTGGGATTCGTGGAACAAACGCTACGAGGGCGAGCGACCCTTTTGGCACCATGTGCTTTTCCGGAGTGCCCTTACCCCTTATTTGCCCGAAGAAATCGCGCTGATTAAAACACTGCGCAATCCGTAGCTACGCCAACGAAGGGTGCATTTCCGGCTTCTGCCCCATCACTTTAAGCTGGGCTGCATGCGCGATTACGGCATCTAAAAATGTTTCTTTGGATTTGTACGGCAGTCCAAACTCCCGCGCAGTTTGTTCCACAATCGGCGCGATGGCGCGATAGTGCACGTGGCAGATGTTTGGGAAGAGATGGTGCTCAACTTGAAAGTTAAGCCCACCCACATACCAGGAGAAAATTTTGTGCTTATGCCCAAAGTTAGTGGTGGTGTGCAATTGGTGAATGGCCCAGTTGTTCTCCAGATTGCCTCTATCGTCCGGCTGGGGATACTCGGTACCTTCCACCACGTGTGCCGGTTGAAAGATGATCGCCAGAATAAAACCTGCTATGTAGTGCATCAGTAAAAAGCCAACCAACACCTTCCAGAACGGAAGCCCGAGCACAACCATTGGCAAACCAAATACATAGCTGAAGTAAAATAGTTTCGTAGCGAGCATCACCACCCACTCGCGGGCGGCCGTTGTTTTCTGTTTTTTGAGCAACCCTTCGCGCTGGTATTTCATCAACCGGAAAAAATCTTTCAGCAGCACCCAAACCAATGTCATCAATCCGTAAAAGAACCATGCATACAAATGTTGAAAGCGGTGCATGGCACGCCACTGGCTTTCCGGCCCCATGCGTAAAACTCCGCGCGGGCTGATATCCTCATCTACATCATGAATGTTGGTGTACGTATGATGAAGCACGTTGTGTTGCACTTTCCAGTTCACCGCGTGACCGCCAACAAGATTTAACGACAAACCCAGCAAGTTATTTACCCACGCTTTTTTGGAGTAGGCGCCATGATTGGCATCGTGCATGATCGAGAGGCCGATGCCCGCCATACCAAAACCCATCACTGCCCACAACACCAGTTGTCCGCCAAAAGTAGAAGCCACACCCGCCAACAGCAGCGCAAATGGAACCAGGTACAACGCAAACATGAAAATGGTTTTGAACATCATTTCGCTGTTAGCGGTGCGTTCAATACCCTGCGAAGTAAAATAATGATTGACGCGCTGCGAAAGCGTAGCGAAGAACTCCGGTTGTTGATTGGGAAACTTAATGGAACGAATCATAAAGGTCGGCTAAACAAGCTTATTGTTAACCATCAAATATAGCGCTTCGGCAGGCGGATAACGACTGTTCGGGCGAGATCTTTTGATGAACGGTGGGGCGACTGCCCTTTCAACTACAATTCAGCGATTACGGTGCGACCGCCCTTGGTCAAGTCGCCCGGCTTCACCAAAATCTTGGCCTCCAGAGGTAGAAAAATATCTACGCGCGAGCCAAATTTGATAAACCCAAATTCCTCGCCTTGCTGCAATTTCTGGCCGGGTTGTATGTACCATTTTATCCGGCGTGCTAATGCGCCGGCAATTTGTCTAAACAACACCTCGGTTCCACTGCTCATTTTGGCTACCACGGTGGTGCGTTCATTCTCGGTGCTGGATTTGGGATGCCACGCCACCAGGTATTTGCCAGGATGGTATTTGAAGAAGCTGATCGTTCCCGCCACCGGCATCCGGTTGACGTGCACATTGACGGGCGACATAAAAATCGAAATTTGCTTCCGGCGCGATTTTAAGTATTCGCTCTCTTCAGTTTCTTCAATCACCACCACCTTGCCATCAGCGGGTGCCAACACGTGCCGATCGTTTTTCGGAATGTCAAAAACGGGGCTTCTAAAAAACTGTAGTATCAGCAAGTAGAAAACGACGGCAACCGCGATAATCAGATTACGCACCAAGGCGTAATCAGGAAACAGAAAATAATCTGCCACCCATACGGTTGCCACCAGCGCAATCAATAAGATAAACAGTAACGTGCGACCTTCTTTGTGTATCGTCATGGATAAATCAGAATCTGGGGTTCACGAAAAAAAATCAAATGATTAAAACCCGCCACGGAATTTGTACGTCTTGGCTACCTTGTCAATCGCTACCATGTAAGCAGCAATGCGTAGCGACACTTTGTAGTCGACAGCGGTTTTATACACATTGTCGAACGCGTCTTTCATGATCCGATCGCTTCTGCGATTTACCCGCTCGGCCGTCCACTTATAGCCAAGTCGGTTTTGCACCCACTCAAAATAGCTCACCGTTACACCGCCCGCGTTGGCCAAAATGTCGGGCACCACACTTATGCCCTTCTCGTATATAACGTTATCGGCCTTCGAAGAGGTTGGCCCGTTTGCTCCTTCCACGATCAGCTTGGCTTGAATCTTCGCCGCGTTGGCGCTGGTAATCACATCTTCGGTGGCTGCTGGCACGAGCACATCCACCGGCAAGGTGAGAATGTCGTTGCCATTGATTTTCTCTGCTTCGGCAAAGCCTTCCAGCGTACCTTTGTTTTTATCGCGATACGCCAATGCCTTTTCAATATCGATGCCGTTCGAATTATAGTAGGCTCCGGAGATATCACTCACCGCCAGAATTTTTAATCCTCGTTCTTCCAACAAGCGGGCTGTCCAAGAGCCCACGTTCCCAAACCCTTGCACGGCGCAAGTTGCCTTGTACGGATTGATCTTCAGTTTTTCCATGGCGGCCATGGTAGTAACCATGACCCCGCGGCCAGTTGCCTCGGTACGACCAAGCGATCCACCCATCACGATGGGCTTGCCGGTTACCACGGCCGGCACCGTCATGCCTTTGTTGCGCGAATACTGGTCCATCAACCACGCCATTTCGCGCGGGCCGGTACCCATGTCCGGCGCGGGAATATCCTGATCCGGTCCAAACACATCCATCATCGACTGGGTGTAGCTCCGCATGAGGCGCTCAATCTCGCCAGCCGACATTTCGCGTGGGTTACAATTCACACCACCTTTGCCACCACCGTAAGGAATATCAACTACCGCGCATTTCCACGTCATCCACGCAGCTAACGCTTTTACTTCATCCAGATTCACGTGCGGATCAAACCGAATCCCACCTTTGGAAGGCCCCAGAATGGTGGAGTGTATCACTCGGTAGCCCTCAAACACCCGCAAGCTGCCATCGTCCATGGTTACCGGCAGCGTCACAATCACCTGCTTGGCTGGCACTTTCAACACGTTATACACTTCTTCTTCCAAACCCAGAATTTGAGATGCCGTATGGAAACGTGACATCATTGCTTCAAAGGGATTTTCCTTGTCAACCAAAGGTGCAGGTTCGATGTAAGCCATAAAGAATTTAGATGATTGGTATGGATGAAATAAACGGTGGCAAAGATAGAGAAAACGGGCAGACGGGCTAGCAGTTCACGTCCGCCAAACACCCCGCAAAACAATGGTTCTGTTTTTACCCTTACGGAGATGAAAAGGCTCCTTTTTTATGAGATGAAGTCACGATTTTAATAGGTTTGACACAATTACTTGCGGATTTTCTTTCAGGAGCGCATCGATCAGACCCTTCTGGTCTAGCGGACTAATCACGATCAGGTCAAACTGGTTATACAAAATTTCTAACCGATCGAAAGACGGAGCGGGCGCTGAAAGTACGCTGTCTGTCTGGCGAATTTCTCTGATTGCAGCCGGTGGCACACACGTACGATACAAAAAGCCGTGATGGACAATCAAGCCCTTGTCCGTTAGTACATATCGGGTTGTCGCTATCAGAGCCATCGTAAAGCTCATAGCAGTTATCAAGACAACAACTCCCGCCCAGATCTCTTGGTAAAGAAAAAACAGGAGCGGCACGCCGGGAATTACCAGCAACACGGCAATCAGCCCGCGGCTCTTTTTAGCTTTGAATTCTCTTTGCATCGTCAGGTTCGCCCAGCAGCAGTGCCCAGGTTTGTAAGGCCGGGGTTCGATCGGCAATCAGTTTTAAAATCCCCAGAAACGGAATAAACAAAATCATTCCGGCTACACCCCACACAAGCCCGCCCACTACAATAGCTACGATGGTCACGAGTGCATTTACTTTCAGGCGGCTGCTCACGGCAAACGGAAAGATCACATTCGCTTCCAGGTATTGCACCACTGAAAAAATGGCTACTACGCCCACCGGATACCAGAGCGAGTTGTAGGTAATCCACGCCACAGAAATGGGCAACAGCGCACCCACCAGAATGCCTACATACGGAATGAACGTAA
Organism: Cyclobacteriaceae bacterium; assembly: GCA_044339555.1. Lineage (GTDB taxonomy): Bacteria > Bacteroidota > Bacteroidia > Cytophagales > Cyclobacteriaceae > ELB16-189. The sequence goes on from JBIIVI010000052.1 coordinate 4,934, forward strand.
GGATGGCCGCCACAAAGCCGAAAAGAATCGCGTGGGGAATGCCCAATACCAACAAACCCACGCTGTTGAGTACGCCCACCAGCAAATACACCAGCCCCATACCTTTGATGAAATTGTAGTACGCCTGAATGCTGAGTTGCAAAATCTCGCGCAATTGTACAGTGCCCGCATGCGGAAAGAACTGCACCAGCACTTCAAACCAGTGCTTGCGGTAAAATAAGATCAATACGGCATAGATGGGTATCAGCACCAGCAACACTGCCGAAACAGCAGAGGCAGAAATGGTTTTTTGCAGTAACCCCATCGCATCGCCCGTGGACTGGCGCGCAAAGTTTCGCAGCCATTCGGTTTGGGCCGTGCGGGTTACACCAAATTCATCCGTGAGCCACTGACTACTGTTGGAAATAGTCATTAGAATTTTCTCGTGGATAACAGGCCACTCACGCAAAAAAGAATTCATCTGAAATACCAAAATCAGCACCAGTCCGGTTACGAGCAGCAACAGCAAACTCAGGCTCACCAGAATAGCACTCATGCGGCCCATGCGTTTCTTCTCGAGCCATGCACAAATGGGGTACAACACAAAACTGATCAGCAGTGCCAGCGATAATGGCACCAAGAGCGGGCGCCCGAAGTACAAGACAACTGCGATCAGCACCGTATATTGCAGATACGAAAGAAGACGTGATCCAAAAACAACCTGGCTACGCATGACCGTTGGAAGATACTGGTTTTAGCGGCTGAAATCAATGACAAAGGCATGAATCTAACGATCATTCCTACAGGCGATGGCTCGCATACCCTGTTTAACGAAGCGCTGAATGAAACCTACCATTCGCGCCACGGGGCCCGGGTGGAAGCGGAGCACGTATACCTCTTACACGGCTTATCTTATATGCTGCCCCGGCGCAATCCTATACACCTGCTGGAGGTGGGATTTGGTACGGGCCTGAACATCTGGTTAACGGCCATTCGAGCGATCCAGCAGCCGAAGATTTTTTTTCATGTTGAAACCATCGAACCGCTCCCACTTCCGTGGGATGTGATAGGTGCCCTGAACTTCTTTCAAGATTCTGCACATACAGAACTCGCGCACCAGTTGCACGCTGCTACATGGAGCGAGCCGGTTGTATTGTTGCCCAACTTCCGGCTGATCAAACACCCAACCACGGTGTTAACTGCGCCTTTTCGGCCCGGGATATTTGATGTGATTTACTTCGATGCGTTTGCGCCCAACAAACAGCCCGAGATGTGGACTCCTCAGGTGCTTGGAAAAATGTACGAAGCACTGGCTCCCGGTGGCGTGCTGACCACCTATTGTGCAAAAGGGCAACTGAAGCGCGATCTGAGAGTGTGCGGGTTCCGCGTGGACTCGCTGCCGGGGCCCCCGGGCAAACGAGAAATGATCCGAGCCGAAAAAACTTAGCGAATGTAAATGCTAACTTGATTTGCCGCCAGCACGAAACTTTCCATCGGCGCGAAATGGAATTTGTCCTGTTAGTTTAGCGCACCAGTTTTTTGATGAAAAACCGAATGGCGGGTTCTGCGATTAATTCTACCTTTGCCGACGTTATGAATTCTACCAAACTGGTGCGGGTGGGCATGGTACAAATGAGTTGTACCGCCACGCCTTCCGAAAACATGGCGAAGGCCATTGCCGGCATTCGCGAAGCCGCCAATAAAGGGGCTCAAATTATTTGCTTGCAAGAGTTGTTTACCTCGCTGTACTTCTGCGATGTAGAAGACTACGAGAATTTTAAACTGGCAGAATCCATTCCGGGTCCCTCTACCGAAACGCTGGCAGCGGTGGCCAAGGAATTAAAGGTGGTGATTGTCGCTTCACTCTTCGAAAAACGCACCAACGGTATTTACCACAACACCACCGCCGTACTGGATGCAGACGGCTCCTACCTTGGCAAGTATCGCAAAATGCATATCCCGGATGATCCGGCCTATTACGAAAAATTCTATTTCACTCCGGGCGACCTCGGCTACAAAGTATTTAAAACAAAATACGCTACCGTGGGTGTACTCATCTGCTGGGATCAGTGGTATCCGGAAGCGGCTCGCATTACGGCCTTGATGGGAGCCGAACTGTTGTTTTACCCCACGGCCATCGGCTGGGCTACCTCGCAAGACGAAGCAACCAACTCCGAGCAGTACCAGGCCTGGCAAACCATTCAACGCAGCCATGCGGTGGCCAACGGCATTCACGTAGTGAGTGTGAACCGCGTGGGCTTCGAACAAAACGGAGCCATGAAATTCTGGGGCGGCTCGTTCATTGCCAACCCAATGGGCCGCGTGTTGTTCCAGGCTTCGCATGAGTTGGAAGAAGTATACGTGCATGAAATCGACCTCCATAAAACAGACAGCTACCGAACGCATTGGCCTTTTTTGCGCGATCGCAGAATTGATTCGTACCAACCGATTACGAAGCGTTTTATTGATGAAGATTGACTTACGCTATTGGTTGTTGGTTGCTGGTTGGTAGCGAATAGCCGCAACGAATACCCACCAACTAATACCCATCAACTACCCACTAGCTACTACAAACCCCGATGACTCCCCACCAACTTGGTTACTACTTCCCGGCAGAGTTCGCGCCCCACGAAGCCACGTGGCTGAGTTGGCCGCACAAAGAAGCTTCGTGGCCTGGCAAGATCGAAACGATTTACCCGGTATATGCGGAATTCATCAAGTGTGTAGCTGAGGGCGAAAAAGTGCGCATCAATGTTCGGGACGAGGCGATGAAAGCACAGGCGCTCGGCTTCATTGACAAAGCAGGCGCAGATCTTACGCAAATTGAATTCTTTTTTCATCCCACCAACGATGCCTGGTGCCGCGACCACGGCCCGGCGTTTTTGTTGCACAAAACCGATCCAAAAAAAGCAATCGTGGATTGGGACTACAACGCCTGGGGCGGCAAGTATCCGCCTCACGATTTAGACGATGTTATCCCAACTCGCATTGCTGAGCATTTTAAGTTGCCCGTGTTTCATCCGGGTATTGTGATGGAGGGCGGATCGGTGGAGTTTAATGGCCAAGGCACCGTGCTAACCACTACTTCTTGCCTGCTAAATCCCAACCGCAATCCGCACCTCAATCAAAAACAAATCGAGGAATACCTACACCGATATTACGGTGTAGAGCAAGTGCTATGGCTGGGCGATGGAATTGTGGGCGATGACACCGATGGCCACATCGATGACTTGACACGTTTTGTGAACGCCAACACTGTGGTAACCGTGGTGGAAACGAACGCTTCGGATGAAAACTATGCTCCGCTGCAAGAAAATCTGGAAATGCTGAGGAAGCTGCGACTACTAAACGGGCAGCCACTAAACATCGTGGAGCTACCAATGCCTGCACCCGTAGTCTATGAAGAGATGCGACTACCGGCATCGTATGCCAACTTCTATATCGCCAACAAGTACGTTGTGGTTCCTACCTTTCGCGATGCCCATGACGACCGTGCGTTGCAGATTCTACAAACGTGCTTTCCCGATCGTAAAGTGATTGGCCTCGACTCGTGGGACATTATCTGGGGATTGGGGTCGTTTCATTGTTTGAGCCAGCAGGAACCTACGCTGTAGCGTTTAGTTCGAGGGCAAAAGACGTATTGTTGTTTTGCAATTTTGTGTAATCGCGCGCAAGTTCTTTGAAAGAGAAAGATGATTCGCTTATATTTAGTAAATGAAATCATATGTCAATTTTGATTGGGCTAGTTGCCGGAATCTGAGTCAAAGTTCAGAATTGTATGCCCGTGCACGATACTTTTTATCTCCGCATGTTTCGTTCGTATTCTCGATCGCCTTTGCCCTTTGTGTTACCGGGTTCCCTCAAACGGAAAAAGATCGGTTCAAAGTATTCCTGTCCACCAGCTACGTAACCCGCAGCGAGGCTCACATCGCGGGCCGCGTGGCGGATAAATATGTGTTTACCCCTCTCCCCAAGACCGACACGGATGGGTTTCAGGTGGGCGCAGGGATACAGATGCCTTTAAAGCGCGGATATTTTTTGAGCGACCTGCGGTATACACAGATTTTGTCGCGCGCTCTCATCACCAACCTAAAACCCTGGGAAGAACTCGCGGCTTTTGGCAGCGCCAGCCTTGGGGGCATGGTCACGTATCAACACCGCATCTTTCAGGCCACCGTCTCTCGAGGTTTTGTTTTCTGGAAAAATTTTTTCGTTGAGCCGGGGCTAGCGCTGGCACTGCAACTGCCAGACAAGGGGTTGAGCGGCTTTCCCGATAGCCATTTTCAGCAAACGGTATATTCCGACGCACCAAATATCGAAGTCTTTCGACTTGCCGATCATTTTAACCGTTGGCTTTACTCGTTTCGTTTCCGGGCTGGGTATCAGTTCGGGCCATTATCAATCTTTGTTGCCCATGAGCGGTTCCTGAGCCGGATGTCGCAGGGCACGGAGTACCAGGGGGTTTTCTATCCGATCGATTTCCGGGTATCTACCAATGCAATTGGGCTTACGTACAACATACTCCAGTTCAAGTGAAAAATGGGTTTTTCTTAATTCTTTGGCTGGCAGTAATGGCACCACGCCCGGCATTCGCCCAGGCTTCTGACTCAAAGTGGCGTTTTACAACGTCATTTTCCTACGGAAGTGAAAACAACGTAGGCAACCCGGGTTTTATGCTCACAAACGAAATGAGCTACCGGTTCTATAAAACGCTGGAAATCTCAGGGCGCGTTGGTCTTTTTCATTCCATGCCATGGTTCCAGTTTGATCAAAATTTCCGGGCGTTCAGTTCCCTCGCTACCGGGGTTTTCTTTCACCACACGAAACGGTTTGCCGGAGGAGCAAAATTCGTACGTGTATCAGCAGGTGGTTGTTACTTTCGGACGAATTCGGTTGGATTATTCTTTGATCCCCAGTCAAATCGCTACAACCGGGCCGATAATAACAGTGTTAATCGTTTTGGCGTTGGGTTATCCGTTGAGGGGGGCGGTCGGCTAAGTCAAAAAATTGACCTCACCTTCCTGTTGCAAGTTTATTCATTTGAGATTTTTGGAGACATTATCGTTGTCGGCCCCAATCTTCACATTCGGATCTAACCAACGCGGGTGCTCAGCACTTCGGTTGCCGTAATCACATGCGTGAGCTTTGCATCCCATACATCTTGCGGCAACTCACCTACATAAAGATCAAGCAGCGAATAGCCAATCTTAAGGCAATCCGGGCGCGTGTCCGACAGAAAACGATCATAAAAACCTTTGCCATAGCCCAGCCGGTGCCCGTGCCTGTTGGCAGCCAACAGCGGTACTATCACCAAATCAATTTGCTTCGGATCTATCTTGGTTCCCTGCTGAGGTTCCGAAATCCCCCATTTATTTTTTTTGAGTTGGTGGAGTCCCTCAAATTCCAGGTGCACCAGCTGATCGCCCGGCTCCACTTTCGGCAACACAATCCGTACGTGCGGAAACTCCCTGCGCAGCCGGTCCACCACCAGCCAGGTATCAGGCTCGCGGTGCTTTTCCATTGGCAAAAAAGTGTGAACCACCCGGTGAAAGGAAAAGTCGAAGGTGGTAAACAGCCGGTCGTACATGGCCTTGCTGCGTAGCGCTACTTCCGCTTCGGTAAGGGCTTGCCGCTGCGCCAAAAAGTGTTGTCGCAGTTGCCCCTTCGTCATGCGTAGTGAATCAGCGTAAAGCGAAAATCGAACGGTTCCAAATGCGCACGCAGCCGGTCCAGAAAATCGGCATCCTCCAGATAAAAATTCAAAAAGCTGTCGGTGCGTTCCTGCAAGCTGCCGTTTGGAAACAGAAAATCCTTCACGGCATCAATTTGCTGAAGCTTCTCCTGCTGCTTGCGTTTAGCCGCCCGCAAAAATTTGTGTTCGATTTTTTCGAGACTATCCAATGCCCGCTTGGATTCGGCCGCCACCATACGCACCAATGTACGATCGATCTCGGCCGCGCGCTGTTGCACGCCTTCAAATAAGGCCCGGCCTGCTGTCAGTTCCGCACTCAGCGTAAGCGCCAACCCGCTGTTGCGGATCGTCCATTGATTGTGGAGGTAGTTTTTCTCCTCGAACAGATCTGCCCACGTCATGCCGGTCTTTTCCCACTTATGGGCTACAGGCCCCGGAAGCACGAGGGCAAAATTCCGTGGCAGCAACACCGGAAACGGGACCTGAAAATAATCGAACACTCCCTTTAGCTGAAGCCAGTAAATCATTTCGGCCGGTCCGCCACAGTATGCCAGGTTGGGCAGGATGATTTCCTGATACAGCGGACGAAGAATAACATTGGGGCTGAATCGCTCGGGGTGAGCGGCCAGCTCTGCGCGAATTTCCGCTTCACTAAATCGCAAAGAATAATCGACTACCCGAAAAACATCACCTTGTTGCTCCAGCCGCGCCCGAACACCGTCATTCAAATAGAATAAATTGATGGGGCGCGAAAACACCTGCGCGGAATAGCCCAGTTGCTCAAGGGCTTTATTTTGCTTTTCCACCAGCGCATGCGATCGTTGATGAAAGAGTTCTTGTTCCAACACCGGCGCGAGCAATTGTTTTAGCGCAGCATCATCACCGTCTACCACCACCAAACCATCTTTACCGAACAGATGGGTTACGTATTGACGGACGGCCGCTGCCAGCGTTTTATTTTGTGAGTAGGCCTCCGCAAAAAATTGAGCAGCTGCCGGTAATTCGCGTGCAATGGCCGCCAGCCCCTCGGTAGAAAACCGGCCTACGGCTCCGTGTTGTTCGGTAGTCCAGGTGATTTTCTGGCCGAGCAGACGGAAATATTTGATTTCATCGTAATCGTGATCTTCGCTGGCCATCCAATACACAGGCACAAAATCGAAGTGCGGATACCGCGCTTTTAGCTGGCGACACGCATTTACCACCGTTACAATTTTGTAGATGAAGTACAGCGGCCCGGTGAAAATGTTGAGCTGATGGCCGGTGGTAACCGTGAACGTAGTGGGCGCCTTCAGCAGGTCAACGTTGGTCGTCACCGCTGCATCCACCGTTCGGGTGCCATACTGTTGCCGCAGGGCTTGGTGCAACACCAAACGATGCGCGGCTGGAAAAGCAGCCGACTTTTCGGTCATCTGCTTTTCGAAGTTTTCGATTACCGGAAAGCGATGATAGAAGGGAGTGAGTTCTTTTTTTTGCGAAACGTAGTCGAGGAAAAAGGGGGTGAACGACTTGGTATCTCTTAACGGCAGGCGGTGCACGTGCATGGGCAGCAGATTGGGGTAAGCATCGTACGAAGAAACGAAATTATCGGAAGTTAGTTCCGCGCCACGCGCCCCATCAAATCAAACTCGGTAGCACTTTCAACGGTTACGGGCACAAAATCGCCCAATCGCAGGTAATCCTCGCTGGCAATTAACACTTCGTTATCAACTTCTGGCGAGTCGAACTCCGTGCGGCCTACAAAATACCCGCTTTCTTTTCGGTCTACCAGCACCGGAAAAGTCTGGCCTACTTTCGCCTGATTCAATTCCAGCGAAATTCCTTGCTGCAATTCCATGATCTCTTCCATACGCTCTTGCTTCACTTCGGGCGGCACGTCATCGGCCATGGTGTGCGCGTGGGTGTTTTCTTCGTGCGAGTAGGTAAACACCCCGAGGCGGTCGAACCGCGCGCGTGCCACGAAATCGTACATCTCCTGGAAATACGCATCGGTCTCGCCGGGATGTCCGGCGATGAGCGTGGTGCGGATGGCGATGCCCGGTACGCACGCACGAATGGTATTCAGCAGTTCTTCGGTTTTTTCGCGCGTGGTACCTCTGCGCATAATCTTCAACATCTCGGTGGCCCCGTGCTGGAGTGGAATATCCAGGTATTTACAGATGTTTGGGCGGGCGGCCATCACATCCAACGCATCCAACGGAAAGCCGGTGGGAAAGGCGTAGTGTAAACGAATCCACGCAATACCCTCTACGTCCGACAGGCGCTGCAAAAGATCTGCCAGCGTCCGCTTTTTATAAATATCCAACCCATAGTAGGTGGAATCCTGAGCGATGAGCAGTAATTCTTTTGTACCGTTTTTCGCCAGATTTTTGGCCTCCAGTACCAGTTCTTCCATGGGCCGCGATACGTGTTTACCACGCATCAACGGAATGGCGCAAAACGAACACGGCCGATCGCAACCTTCAGAAATTTTGAGGTAGGCAAAATGCGAGGGATTTGTGAGAATGCGCTCGCCAATAAGCTCTTGTTTGTAATTCGCGCGGAACTGCTTCAGCAATCGCGAGAGGTCGCGCGTACCGAACCACGCATCCACTTCGGGAATTTCTTTTTCGAGATCGTGTTTGTAGCGCTCCGAGAGGCAGCCCGTAACATAAACTTTTTCTACTATGCCTTCCTGCTTGGCATCTACATACCGCAAGATGGTATCAATAGATTCTTGCTTGGCATTGTCGATAAAGCCGCAGGTGTTGATCACCACCACGTTGGCATCGTCTTGCTGTGCTTCGTGCACCGCCTCAATGCCATTACCCCGGAGTTGGGTGAGGAGAACTTCGGAGTCGACCTGGTTTTTGGAACAGCCGAGCGTCACGATGTTCACCTTGGTGGTTTTATTTCCCTTGGTTTTCACGGATTTACAAACAAGGGCGCAAATTTAGCAAAATTCCGCCCGGCCCGGATTTTGTTAGACCCGGTACGGTATATTTGAAAGTTTTTGATCGATGACGCGGCTGCTTTTAGTGGGAATGGCTTGGTTAGCAACCGGATGCTTCAATCCGGGCGATTGTATTATCAACAATCGAACTACGATTGAACTCGAGTTTGTCGGCACCGATGGCAAACCGGCCGCAGCGCAGTTTCAAAGCATCTCTATCAGCGGTCGCCCAGGAACTATCTTATCGGCTGTAAATCGCGCGAACGTTTCGCTCCCTGTAAACCCAGGTGCCGATAGCACCACCTTTGTGTTTGTCCGCCCCGGCAGTCCCAATCCGGCCGCGGTTCGGAAAGATTCCATCACCTTCACTTACCGCAACCAGGTATTGGTGTTGAACCCCGATTGTGGCGCGATCTTGTACCATCGCGATCTCAATTTTACCATCAACACGTTTGGCTCGGAGTCACTCCGCATCACCAACCGGCAACTCTTAACCACCGTTTCCCGCAATGCGACTCTTCGTCCTTAGTTGCTGTTTGTGGATAAGCCTGACCGGCGTGGTGGCGCAAAAGAAAAAAGTGCGCGATACCACGCTTTCCTATTTACCCACCGGGGTGCGCGTAGGCATGGATTTGTTTCCCTACATCCGCCAACAGCTCGGCAGCGCATACAGCGGCTATGAAATCAATGCCGATGTGGATTTTTATCGCTACTTCCTCGCCATCGACTATGGGCAATCGAGTTTCAAGGATTCCATCGATAATGGATATTACTCTAACCAAGGCACGTTCTGGCGCGTGGGCGGAGATGTCAACTTCTTGCTGAAAGATCCGGATCGAAATATGATTTTCCTGGGCGTACGTGTGGGCAATGCCACGTTCACTAACCAGGCGGTGATCACTACCGAAAACACGGCCTTCGGCCGCGTGACACAAACGGTTCAGGGCAACGATGGCACCGCCTCGTGGCGCGAACTTACCGGTGGCCTGCGGGTAAAAGTTTGGAAGTGGCTTTGGATGGGCTACACGTTTCGCTACAAGTTTGGATTAAACATCCGTGGCAACGAAAACCTGCAACCGTACGATGTGCCCGGCTTTGGCCGCACATTCCGGAATGATGCGTGGGGCGCCAACTACCAGGTGTTCATCAAGATTCCGGTTCGCAAGCAGCCAACACCGCCACCCAAAAAATAAGTTTTTTTACGCAGCTAGCGCTTGAAGAGCGAATCCACAAACTCGGCTTTATTGAATACCTGCAAGTCGCCCACCTTCTCGCCTACCCCAATATACTTCACTGGGATTTTGAACTCATCGCTGATGCCAATCACCACACCGCCTTTGGCCGTGCCATCCAGTTTGGTAATCGCCAGGCAGGTTACCTCCGTGGCTTTGGTAAACTCGCGCGCCTGAATCATCGCATTCTGGCCGGTGCTGCCGTCTAGCACGAGCAATACATCGTGTGGAGCAGTGGGCACCACTTTTTCCATCACGCGCTTGATTTTGGAAAGCTCTTGCATCAGGTTCACTTTCGTGTGTAAGCGGCCGGCTGTATCTACAATTACCACATCAGCCCCGCGCTCCAATCCT
>JBIIVI010000342.1:0-3378 GCA_044339555.1 Cyclobacteriaceae bacterium
GCCGGCTGCGCGATGGAGATGTGGCAGGAAGGCAAGTATGTAGTACCCACATTTAACAACGAGCTGCGTACTGACAAGCCGCCGCTGCATTACTATTTCATGATGGCCGCGTACCAGCTTTTTGGATTGACGCCATTCGCGGCACGTTTGTTTTCGGTGGTGGCCGGAGTGGCACTCGTTGCCTGCGTTTACTTTTTTGTACGAAAAATCGAAAACGAGTTAACCGCCTGGTGGAGTGGGCTCATTCTAATTGCCTCGCTGCAAATGGCCATCCAGTTCCATTTGGCTGTGCCCGATCCTTACCTGATCTTTTTTCTCACGACAGGCTTGCTCAGTTTCTTTTACGGAACCACTCGCACACAATACTTGTACGTGTATCTGTTTTATGTCTGTGCTGCACTGGCATTCCTAAGTAAAGGGCTTATCGCAATTGTTTTTCCAGGAGTGATCATTGCCCTTTTTTGGTTGTTGACTGGAGGCATTACGTTGACCCGATTACGAAATGCCCGCCTGCTTTCAGGTGGCCTGCTGTTTTTAGCGCTCGCTGCTCCGTGGTATTTGTGGGTTGGAATTGAGACGGATGGCGCGTGGCTGCAGGGTTTCTTTGTTCAACATAATCTGGAGCGGTACACGCAAACCATGGAGGGTCACCGCGGATTTTGGGGTGCGCCTTTTCTTATTCTGCTGGTGGCCACGCTGCCGCTTTCAGTTTTCATCGTACCTGCTATTCGCTCGGTCTGGGCGCAACGGAAACAACAACCGCTCTTTCTGTTTTGTATGATCACCGTGTGTGTGGTGGCCGGCTTTTTTACGTTCTCAAAAACCATTCTGCCGAGTTACCCTGCGCCCGCGGTGCCCTTTCTGGCAATCGTTCTGGGTGCTTGGGTCGCTCAACGCATGCAAGCCAACGCTTCGCAAAAGTCGGAGTGGATTTCATTGGGAATTCACACGCTATTTGCGGTGGCGATTCCCGTAGCCATCTGGATCGCGTTGGGGCAAGAAAAAAGCCTTCAGGAACTGCAACCGCTGGCATTCGGCTTCCTGGTATTGCCGGTGTTTGCCGTGCTTGGGATTCTGTATTGGCGTTCACACATGGAGCGGGCCACCTATACCTTGTTGGCCGGTTGGATATGTGTGGCGATGGTATTCTTTTGGTGGGCAAACCCGGCTCTAGACGAGCGCAACCCCATCCACGTAAGTAAGAAGTTTGTACCGCCCGGATCGGCTGTGTTTTATTATCAGTCGATGAATCCGGCTTACGTGTTTGCGCTCCAGCAAACTATCCCGGCCACATCGCTCGAGGATATTCAAGAGCGGATACAAGCCGGCCAGCAACTAGTGGTTATTACCCGCGAACAATTTCAATCCGACTTAACAAAGGTGCTTCAACCAGTTTACTGCCAGAAAGACTTATTCGAAAACCCGGTGAGTTGTGTATTAACTACCCAGCGTTGAACTCACTCGGGATCGCCCGCAGGCCGAATAGCAATTTGCTGGCGTTCGAAAACAAACCGATTCCGAAAAAACGATCGGTGCCTAACTCGCTCGAAAATCAGAATACCGATTAACACGGATGCCACGCCAATAAATGCTCCGGCGGCAACATCCATTAGAAAATGTTGAAGCAAATAGATCCTTGAAATACCTACCGCCAGCGCCAGCAGCAAAAAAAGGGCTGTCATGTGTTTGCGATTGAAGGCGAGTGCAAAGAAAAAAGCGATGGCAAAAATGGAAGCGGTATGACCCGATGGAAACGAGTGATGGGCATGCACATCCACACCGGGAACAAAGTACAGCAAATCATGATCGATCACCATGATCGGCCGGGTAGCTCCTGCCAATAACCACCTTTTAAAAACGGACACCAGAATTGCATGTACCGCAGCCGCGGCCAACAGCGTGAAGGCCAGATGGAAGCGAACAAAAAACAGGATCAGCACCAGCGGAATAAACAGCACGCCATCGCCCGCATAGGTGAGCACCAAGAAAAACAAGTCTAAAACCGGGTTATGTAGTCCGTTAATCCACAGCACATCGTGGCCCCGTGGCACCTTTAACGCCAATGCAAGAAGTACAAGTGTGACAAGAAAGAATAATGAAGCAACCGGGCTGAACTGCCGATGACGAAGCAAGTGAAAATCCATCTCCAAACGTGCACTAAATGTAAAGTTAGCGTTTTATCAGAATGCAAAGCAAACGTTATTAGATTATTAGGTAAAAGGTTAACAGGTTATCTCGTGTAAATCCATGCGCACCACGAACCCCGCACAGAGCAAGCGTAACAGCTACTTTTTTGAGGGGCCGATTCTTTGGTTTGGTGGGATAAAAACATACTTTTGCCCCGGATTTTGATGGCTCTGTTATTTGACGTTTAAATAACTGATTATCAATAAATAAGCGAGTAAAATTTTAATCGAATAACCCGATACTTAAATGGCCAACTACGGTAAAATCACCCAAGTAATCGGTCCGGTTGTAGACGTTGCGTTTGACGAACCCGGAACGAAGCTTCCTAACATTCTTGATTCCCTTGAAGTAACCAAAACCGATGGCACCCGCGTAGTGCTGGAGTGCCAGCAACACTTGGGCGAAGACCGCGTACGTACCATTGCTATGGAAGGCACGGAAGGATTGGTGCGAGGCATGAAGGTGACTGACACGGGTATGCCGATTAAAATGCCAATTGGCGAGGACATCAAAGGCCGCCTCTTTAATGTGGTGGGCGAAGCGATTGATGGTCTACCTCAACCAAAAGGTGCGCAGTCTCTTCCCATACACCGCCAGGCGCCCGCGTTCGACACCCTTTCTACATCCACGGAAGTGTTGTTTACCGGGATTAAGGTTATCGACCTGATCGAACCCTATTCAAAAGGTGGTAAGATTGGTTTGTTTGGTGGTGCCGGGGTAGGCAAGACGGTATTGATCCAGGAACTGATCAACAACATTGCAAAGGCATATTCGGGCCTATCGGTATTTGCGGGCGTTGGTGAGCGTACCCGTGAAGGAAACGATTTGCTCCGCGAAATGATTGAAGCCGGCATTGTAAACTATGGCGAAGACTTCCTGCACTCGTTGCATGAGGGCGGATGGGATTTGAGCAAAGTAACAGCCGACCACCTGAAAGAATCCAAAGCTACTTTCGTGTTTGGCCAGATGAACGAACCCCCCGGTGCCCGCGCGCGCGTGGCATTGTCAGGATTGACTGTGGCGGAGTACTTCCGCGATGGCGATGGCACAGGCAAGGGTCGCGATATTCTTTTCTTTATTGATAACATCTTCCGTTTTACGCAAGCGGGATCCGAAGTGTCGGCTCTATTGGGCCGTATGCCCTCCGCTGTGGGTTATCAACCTACGCTGGCCACCGAAATGGGTACCATG
>JBIIVI010000343.1:0-3373 GCA_044339555.1 Cyclobacteriaceae bacterium
TCTCTCCTAGCAAAAAATGGAGTATCGCTGGTTGTTATTCAAAAACTAATGGGACATTCTGATCTCTCCTCAACGGGGATCTACACACACATAGACAGCGAAGACAAAGTGAAAGCTTCGAAACTTATCAACAAAGACATCAAACTCAATGTACCCGATAGCGCGAAAAAAAGTGACGAGTCGTATCAAAATTGGTTTAACGGGAGTTCGAAAAGAGGGAATCAGCCCCCGGCGAGCTGACCGGGCTTGAATTCACGATAGGGCACCCCGCTTTGAACAATTGTTGGCAGTCAGTGGGCTGGGCAAGAAAAGATATACATTTCGGTCGTTGATGTACGGTGTGGCTGGAAATGCAACAACCAGCCACGTTTTAAGGCGTCCACGCATTTGAAAGCACCTAATTCTTCTTCAAAAACGCCGTCTCGCTGGTTTGAATCCCAAACCTAACAACAAAGGGGCGATTAAAAACTTGGTCGGTTGAATGATGACCGAGGTTGTAGAGTGCAACTATTGTTACATCCAACTTCGGTGTTAATGCTAACTTCCTACCGACTCCAATAAGGTAGGCGGTCTCCCAATTACGGTGGGCCTTACCCTCTTGTATTTTCACGCCCGTGCTATTACGGTCATACTCACTATATGCAAAAAACTGTTTCACAAGATCATAGCTAACAAAGCCCTTTAATCCAATGACGCGAGGCGCCATTCTTGGAATCGAATCTACAAAGGTTTGTCTGTAATGGCCGCCCACCCCACCAGTTAAACGCGAATTAAACCGATACCCCAACTGCGGCGCTAGGTCGATTGAAACCGGCTGGAGGCTGATGATTTGAAAATTGGATGCAGCAACCAGCCGCTGGCGTAGCGGGCGCCCCTGCAACGAAGTGCGTTTCACGGCAGTACTTAGGTCGTTTGAATTCAATACGGTAGAATACTTTTTCATCAACCCACTCATTTTTGCCTGCAGCGTCTTTAAAGTGGCCGGGTTTTTCTCCAAATAATCCAAAGCCGCTGCTTCGGCTCTTTTTCTGGCTTCCTCTTTGCGTGTTGCACTATCGTTCAGGCTCCGGGCAAACCCTAGATAAGCCTGTTGCTTTTTTTGAAATTGTTGAAACTCGGCCAACTCTTTTTGACCCCCAACCCGAGTAAATGCCTCCCGTTGCACGTGCTTCTCGGCAGCCTCGAGCGCCAGCGATCGAAGCGAATCGGGACTCATGTTTGCATACGCGCTGTAAGCCTGATACTGGCCCCGGTACTTCTTTAGATAGGTGTTCACTTCTTCCAGTTCACGCTGGTGCATTTTTTGCTGAACCTCCTGATGTAATTGTGTCCGCCAACCAGACGGACCTTCTGTTACACTCGGAAGAACTGGCAATTGGCCCAAAGCTCTTTCGCGTAGTAGCTTTGCCGCCCTCAGACGGGGTATTTCTTTCACTAGCAACGGCATGGAACGTTCAGCCAATGAATCGCGAAGCAGAAAAACCAAATACGCCCGTGCTATCGCATACACTCGCTTCAACGACTTTGGTGGCACACGAATTTCTACTTTCGCGGGTAGACGATACATATCTTCGGTAATTAATGCATTCGAGCCCTCCTGATAGAACTTGGTCACCAGATCAACCTCCTTCGCACGCAAAAGTTGCCCCGCTTTACTCTGTGCAACTCGGGATTGCGCCCGAAGGCTGTCCAGTGCTTTCTGCTGAAGCAACCGGTACTTCTTTATGGCAGCGATGCTATCCAGGTGTAGGTAGCGGAAATACAACTTCCTTTTCTGCACTGGATTTTGCTCTAAATCAACTTTTTGCTGGAGGGCTGGCGACAAGGGGGCTTGCGCAAAACACGAGCCCAAAAAACCGCAGAAAATCAACCCTGAAATGGCGAGATGGCGCTCAAAATAACTCATTGTGTAAGATCGCTCAACGGGTGTTAAAATCCAATGACTTCCATCATTAAATTCCGCGGATTGAGCATGCCAAGGGTTTAATTGCTAACGAAAAACAAAAATCATTTTTTAGCAGCGGCACAAGCGGACGCTTGCGCCAGTTGGGGAAAGATCGGGATTGCAAATCCCAACCAACAGGGGTACAAGCGGACGCTTGCGCGAGTTGGGTTGCTATTTGTTAACAGCACGCGTTGCAAACGCGCGCTAACTAGGGGGCCATTTACTAATCCGTGCGAAATTTTGATATGAGCGTTTCTAAAGACTCTTCAAAAATTGGGACTTCATTTTTGTTTACGTTATCGAAATAAACCACAATCCTACTGTTGGCTAGCGTGACCTCTTGCCAGAAATTTCCGCTGGTTCTATCACAGCCTTTTCTAATCTCTATTCCGTCTTTTTTAATTTTACTAAGCACTTTATACTTTTTATCGTTAAGCAATGGTAAAACCATGTTTCCTCCGACAAACAAACCTATTCTTTGGCCGGAAGAAAAGGAAAAAGAGTAAAGACTTCCTTCCGTATAAGAGCTTGCTCGGGAAGTAAATGGCAAGTCAGGCAAAGAGAACGAGTACATATTCCCATCAAAAACGAATTGAACGTCTTGTAATTGCTGCCCTCCTAAAATAAGACAAATCTGGAAGAAAAGGTTGCCGCAAGTATTCATGACTATTGCCCATTAAATGTTCGTGTCAATAATTCAACTTTTTTAATATGGTTCACTAGGTTTTTGTTCCGATCATCTCCAAAGTATTCGTTGCCATTCCCGTCCATTAACCTAGCTATATCGTGTTCCCAGTATTTTGGATCAGAATTTTTTGAATGAAAATACGCGTGGCCGTAGGCCTCGTGAGCTAAAGTTACCGCCTGATCGCTAACAGACTGCCCACCATGCACCAAGATATTTACTTTGTGCTTATCATTCTTATCAATTACGGTTAGGCCCTGTTTCGCCGTAGGCAGCGTTATAGTAAGACCATCCTGATCCTTTTCACTATCTATTCCCCCCCAATCCTCCATGATTTCGCCATTTGTCTTTCCTTCGAAATCTCCCTTTTCATTTGAGATGGCCACCACATATTCCGTCTTATCCTCCTTCGCCAAGGAAGTTAGATTCTTAAAGTTCTCGCTCAAATTCTTCCTACCTAGTTCCTTCCTGCCAACTCTTAAAGCCTTTTTATCCAACTCACCTTTGTCATTAAATTTTACGTATTTTGCTTCTTCATTACTAACGGTTTTCTTAATAATATCTTTCGCGTCCTCACTAGCAGCTCGCACTCGCATACCGTCCGGGTCAATAAATCTTAAAGGATTGCAGACAGCATATGCATAAGGCGACCAACGCCGATATTTTTCACTCAGAGGATCTGCCATAACCCACCTGCCGATATCAGACATATACATGCGCGCCCCATAGTCAAGCCATCCAAG
>JBIIVI010000344.1:0-3348 GCA_044339555.1 Cyclobacteriaceae bacterium
TGGTCAGCCTGGTGCCGGTGCTCACGCAGGTAAGCCAGCGCAAGTTCTCCGGAGGTAAACGACAAAATCAGGCTCGCGGCTTTGGTAAGCTGAATGGTCTTGGTTGCCGTGAATTGGTAGATAGGGTCATCGTCTACCACGGCCACAATCGGTAAAGCCGATAGGTGCATGGAACACAATTAGTTGTGAAAAAAATCACGGAACAACTTTTGTTTAATGATTTGTTGCGCTATTTAAACAAGGTCTAAACAACGCGTCTACGAATCAACTTGGCATAGGTTCGGCTCACGGGAAAGGTTTTTCCATTCGTCATCTTTACAATCATTCCACCATTAAAGTGGCGCTCAATCTCTTTCAAAAAAGACACGTTAATGATGGTGGATCGATGCACGCGGATGAATTCCTCCGGATTCAGGATTTCCTCCAGTTTACCTATGCCCGAGGAACTTACAAACTGGTCGGTTTTTGTAGTGATGATGGTGTAATCGCCACTCGCCTCCAGATGTTGGATGTCTTCCACGGGCAGGTTGAAAAGCTTTTCGGATTTCTGAACAAACAGATGCGACTCGAAACTTTGGGCGGTTCGTTCCGGGCGGAGCGTGTGTAGTAAGTCTTCAATTTTCTGGTTGCTCGCGACCTGACGTTTCAGTGCCCGGTTCAACGCCAGGCGAAAACGGTCTTCGTCAATCGGCTTCAATAAATAATCAACCGCATTGCGTTCGAAGGCTTTAATGGCATACTGATCGTAAGCCGTAGTAAAAATGATGTGAGGCTCGTGTGCGATTTCATCCAACACATCAAAACCGGTCATGCCGGGCATTTGTACATCCAAAAAGATGATGTCGGGCTTTTTCTGATCGATGGCGGCTACTGCCTCGGTACCGTTTTCGCACTCACCAATCAACTCCACGTTTTCAAACCCTTCCAGGTACTCCTTCACGAGATCGCGGGCTAACTTCTCATCATCAATAATCAGGCAAGTGGTTTTCATTTTTTGAAAGATTTATTTGTTCACAATTACTTCTTTTCGTTCGGTCTTTATCAACAGGTGTTCGGCCACCGTAAACTGCACGGCATAGCCCTTGTCGGACGCAGAAACCCGCAGCCCCGCATCCGCCCCAAAGTAGCTGCGCAGACGCAAGTCAGTATTTGTCATGCCAATGCCGCTGGACGAACCGTCCATCACCTTCTTGGCCAATGTGCCCAAGCCATCGTCTTTCACCTCAAAAAAAACGGTATCGCCCTGGCGCTGCACAGTGAGTGAAATGGTGCCGCCTTCGTCTTTCGGTGCGATGCCGTATTTCACTGAATTTTCGACCAGTGGTTGCAAAATCATGGGAGGGATGTATAAACTCAAACAACTTGTATCAACATTTTTAACAAAGCGTAACCGTTCGCCAAAGCGGACTTGCTGAATGCGGATGTAGTTTTCAATAAAATCAACTTCGTGTACGAGCTTCACCAACTCTCCGCCGTGAGCATCCAGTGCGTAGCGAAACACATCCGAAAGTTGCGAAATAACCCGGCGCGCCTGCTCTTTGCTGGAACTGACTAATGTGCTGATGGAGTTAAGGGTGTTAAACAAGAAATGTGGATTGATCTGCGACTTCAGCAGGTCGATTTGCATTTCTTTGTTGCGCAGCATCAACGCGCTTCGCTCTTGTTCTTTGCGCTGCAAGCCTTGAAAATACTGGATGATGTGGTACACGGCCACGACAATAATGTACTGATCGTAGATGCGCAGAGCATCCCAACTGAGCAAATCAATCATCGATTCTTTCCAGTTCTCGAAGTAGATCAGCCCATCCATGTAATCGTTAAACACGTAGTACAACGTGCCCATCAACAAGAAAAATCCGATGATACCCACCAGGTGCCCAATGGCCTGCCAATACCACACCAGACGAAACAGTAGGTGCGAGTAGCCAAACACCAGCGCAATGGTTAGCATGAGCGATATATACAGGAAGAACGCGTTCCAGAGTACGTAAATGTTTGGGTTTTCAAAACGCCATTCGAAAAAAGCACTGACGGCAAAATTCGCCGCGTACCAAATCCCAATAAACAAGTACGCCTGTTTCCAGACTCGCGGAATGTTTTCGAACCAATTCAAGCTTGAAAAATCTTTATTAAAGTTAAGCTATTCACCGGATGTTCCGATAAGCGGTTGGATTACCCGGTTGAGTCCCCGGAGCCCGCGACCAGTCGTCAGGCAGCCGCGAATAAAAAACCCGTATCTTCGCTTCCAACGAGGATGTACGTAACGAGAATCTTTTTTCTGGCGGTGATGTGCCTGCCGTTTGGGCTGGCTGCACAAAACGTCACCATTTCCGGAAAAGCCATCGACAGCCAGACTTTAGAGCCTTTGGTGTTTGCTACGGTCGGCATCCGAGGGCAAACCTTGGGCACGATCACCAACCTGCAAGGCGAATTTGATTTTCATTTCCCCGCCAGCATGCGCAACGAAACTTTTGTGATCAGCATGTTGGGCTTTCGAAACTTCGAGGCGCCCGTTTGGACATTGCTGGAGCAGGGACAGCCGGTGTTAATCAAAATGAATAAGTCGGCCACCTTGTTGAACGAAGTAGTGATCCGGGATTCGCTCAGTGGCGGCGAGGTCGTACGCATTGCGCTTTCGCGGATCGAAGCCAATTACGCCAATCAACCTTTTTTAATGGATGGCTTTTACCGCGACTTGAAAAAAGTGGGCGGGCAATACATCGCCTTGCTGGAGTCGGCCATCAAGTTGTACGATGAAGACTACAAACCACCCCGGAACAAGTTTAAGCTGCGCGAGCGGGTAACGCTGGTGGAGATTCGCAGAAGTCTGGGCTACGGCAGCAAGTTTACAACATACTTTGATGAAGATAATCTGCTCGAGGATTTACTGCTTCATAACAACGTTCGTTACCACCAGTTTCCTACGGAGGAGATTTTTTTTGAGAGTCTGAAACGACAAACGGATAGCTATTACAACGGGCGTGAGGTTTTTGTGGTGGAACTTACGGGCGATTATTTCCTGAAACTGTTTATCGATAAAACCACCTATGCCATTATTCGTCTCGAGTTTCAAAATGCGGCCGAATCCGTGGTGGGCAAGCGCAAAGGGCTGGTTGGTAAGTTTATGAATTTGCGTAAGGTAATTGAGTTTCGGGAACTACAGGGCAAAATGTACCTTAACTTTATCACCATGGATTCACGTATCAATTGGTACGATTACCGTTCGGGTGAATTCAGGTTTGAGAGTGAACTGCAACAGCAATTGCTGATCAACCAAATTCAACCCAACGCGCTTGAGCGAATTGGCACGGTGGAGAAAATGCGCGCGTATGGTTTGCAGTTTCAGGA
>JBIIVI010000345.1:0-3347 GCA_044339555.1 Cyclobacteriaceae bacterium
CGCAATCTGTTTCTGCTGGGCGAGAGTGGTCAGTACGATTTCGTGATCACTGAAATTGGCGGCTCGGTAGGCGATATTGAATCGCTGCCTTTTGTGGAAGCCGTGCGGCAGGTGCGGTGGGATTTGAGTGCCAACAACGCGCTGGTGATCCACCTCACGCTGATCCCTTACCTGAATGCAGCAAAAGAACTGAAAACCAAGCCCACGCAGCACTCGGTGAAGGAACTCCTCTCCTACGGCGTGCAACCGGACATTCTCGTTTGCCGCACCGAACACCCGCTGCCGCTGGAAATCCGCAAGAAGCTGGCCCTGTTCTGCAACGTAAACCTGAACTCGGTTATTGAAGCCATTGATGCCGACACCATTTATGATGTGCCGTTGCTCATGCGCAAAGAAAAACTGGATGAACGCGTGCTTTCGAAGCTGAAGGTAACGACCAAGCAAGAGCCTGACCTGGAGCAATGGAAGACGTTCCTTAGCAAGTTGAAGAATCCCACGCAAGAGGTCACCATCGGCCTGGTGGGTAAGTATGTGTCGCTGCCGGATGCGTACAAATCGATTGCCGAGGCGTTTATCCACGCCGGTGCGGAGAACGAATGCCGCGTGAACGTGAAGTGGATTTCCTCCGAGGAGATCAACGAGGTGACCGTAAAAAACATTCTGGGTGGCCTGGATGGTGTGTTGGTAGCACCGGGGTTTGGCGAGCGCGGCCTGGAAGGCAAGATTCAGGCGGTGCGTTTCGTCAGGGAGAACAAGATTCCCTTCTTGGGCATCTGCCTTGGTATGCAGTGCGCGGTAGTGGAATTTGCCCGTCACGTCTTGCACCTGGATGCCAGCACCACGGAGTTGAATCCAAAGACGAAGCACCCGGTGATTGATATGATGGAGGAGCAGAAGAAGATTACTACCAAGGGCGGCACCATGCGTCTGGGCGCATATGCGTGCAAAATCAAAAAAGGCAGTAAAGCCCACCATATATATGGCGATACTCTCATCCACGAACGGCATCGGCATCGGTATGAGTTTAACAACAAGTACCTCGAACAAATGGAGGAAGCTGGATTAAAAGCAGTGGGCGTTAATCCCGACTCTGGCTTGGTGGAGATTGTAGAACTAAAAGATCACCCGTGGTTCATTGGTGTACAGTACCATCCCGAGTTAAAAAGTACCGTCCTCGCGCCCCATCCGTTGTTCGTCACGTTTGTAGCGGCCGCGCTTCAGCACAAAAAGACATTATTTTAATCGTATTTCATGGATCGTAACACCGCCATTGGCTTCACACTCATTGCACTTTTGTTAATGGTGTACTTTTATTTCTTTGCCGGCACAGGCACCCCGGTAACGCCTCCGCAAGCAACGCCCGTGGTGACTGACACTGTTCGCCAAAACACTGCGAGTGACACCGATATCCAGACGCCGGATGCAGCCCTCATCACGCAAATGGGTGAGTTAGGTTCGTACTTACAAGGTTCAGAAACGCTGACAACGCTCGAAAACGAAGACCTGAAACTGGTGTTTTCCAACCACGGCAAACCCGTGGTAGCCGAATTAAAAAAATACAAAACCTATACCCAACAACCGCTTGTGTTGGTGGGCGAATCCAGCAGCCAGATCGCGCTGCACACCACACTCAACAACAATAAAATTGATCTTCACGCGCTCTACTACCAAGTAAGTCAACAACCGCAAGGCGACAGCACCATCATCCGCTTTACGGCCACGTGGGGTGACAATCAGTATATCCGCCACGTTTATTCTATCCCCGCCACGGGTTATCTGGTACGGTATCGGTTGGAGACAAATGCACTGCCCGCCGGCGAGGTGGTTACGTTCAACTGGAAAAACCAGGTGCCGCTGGTGGAAAAAGATGTAGCCGACACCCGACTGAAGACGACCATTAACTATGCTACCCGCGACAATTATTTTGACGGGCTAAGCGAGTCCTCGCGCGATCTGGAAGAAGAAACGCTCACGCAGCCTATTCAATGGTTCGCCGTACGACAGAAATTTTTCGTGGCCGCCATTCAATCCACTTCCGGTTTTTCCGGAGGCTATATCAGCACCTACGGGTACCCGGCCTCCGAGCAGATCGTGAAAGACACGGAAATCAAAGCGTTCATTCCCGCTGCTGATCTCGCTGGCGGCAAAGGAAACTTCACTTACTATTTCGGGCCAAACGAATATGCCACGTTGCAAAACACCGGCATCGCGAGTTTCGATAACAACCTGTACTTCGGATGGCCGCCCATCAAATGGGTGAACCGGTTTATGATCGTACCCATTTTTTCTTTTCTGGAGGGATTCATCGGCAACTACGGGTTGATTATCATTGTTCTGGTACTCATCATCAAGTTGATTCTCGCGCCCCTCTCCTACCAGTCGTATCTCGGCATGGCGAAAATGCGACTGCTGAAGCCGGAGTTGGATCTGATCAAAGAGAAGTATGGCGACAACATGGCGCAGATTCAGCAAGAGCAAATGAAGCTGTACCAGCAGGCGGGCGTAAATCCGTTCAGCGGCTGTATTCCGGTGCTGTTGCAGATGCCCATTCTGTTTGCCATGTTCTACTTTTTTCCGGTGAGCATTGAATTGCGGCAGCAGTCGTTTTTGTGGGCGGAGGATTTGTCCACCTACGATTCGATTGTGAATCTGCCGTTTACGATTCCATTCTATGGAGCGCATGTGAGTTTATTTACGATCCTGATGACGATTTCCACGTTGATCTACACCTGGCAGAACAACCAGATCAGTTCGGTTACCGGACCGATGAAACAGGTGTCCATGATCATGCCGGTGGTATTTATGTTTTTGCTGAACTCGTTTTCCGCCGGTTTGAGCTTTTATTACTTGGTTTCGAACCTCGTTACTTTTTCGCAGCAAGCCATTATCAAGCGATTTGTGGATGAAGACAAAATCAAGCGTGTGATGGATGAGCACAAGAAGAAGTTGGTTGCTTCCGGAGGTACGGGTAAGAAATCCAAATTCATGACCAAACTGGAAGAAGCGATGAAAGCCAGCGAGGAGGCCAGAAAGAAAAACGAGCGCAAGTAGGTTCAATCACCTTAAGAAAAACCGTTCCGGTCATTGCGGGCGAACGCCATTCATTCCACCGTTCGAAATTGAACCGCTCGCGATTCCTGCTGGTTGTTTTTATTCCACCGATTGCATCGGTGGGTAAGAATATTTGATCCCTTCAGGATCGATCGGATGAACCAACAAGGTTACTCCAGCATCCGGTATTTCACAAATGCGATTTTGGTGCCATCGGGCGACCAACTCGGCACGTTAAACGAACCTTGTCCACCAAAAAATACGGGCGTAAGATCCCGCGCAGTGCGCGTCTCAAG
>JBIIVI010000346.1:0-3337 GCA_044339555.1 Cyclobacteriaceae bacterium
TTGCCTTCAAAATCCATGTCGAGGCCGGCCACGATCACGCGTTTACCGCTGTTCGCCAATTGATTGCAAACGTCAACGATGCCTTCGTCAAAAAACTGAGCTTCATCGATGCCTACCACTTCGCAGGTGCCGGCCAGCAGCAGGATATCTTGTGCAAAATGAACCGGAGTGGATCGTATTTCGCGGGCGGCGTGCGATACGATCTTTTCTTGATGGTAGCGAGTATCAATAATCGGTTTGAAGATTTCCACTTTCTGGCGTGCGATGAGCGCACGGTTGAGTCTGCGGATCAGTTCCTCCGTTTTGCCGGAGAACATGCAGCCACAAATCACTTCAATCCAGCCGCTTTTGTTAGGCTGTTGAACGCGTCCCAGATGCGGCTCGACAAACATGAGGCCAAGTTACGGCTATCTCGTTAACCCACCAACGGCCTGAAGTTAGTCGTGGTAGTGAACGTGCGGGAACTGGCTGTCCTGCGGCACGCGTAGTTGTACTTCACTCATAGCAATTGTCTGGCAGCAGAGACGCTCATCGGGCAGCAACAAACCTTGGGCCCGGAACTTTTGCTCTGGCGGGCTGTCGGGCGTTAAATTTTTTGCTCCGCGCGTAATTTGGGCGCGGCACGTGGTACAGCGCCCCTTCCCGCCACAGGCGTGCATCCAGTCAATGCGGTGCTCCAAAAAGTGGGCTAACAAGGTGCGGCGGGTATCTTTCGCCACCACTTCTTTTTGGCCCATGTTTTCTATCGTTATCTTTACCATGCGCATACAACTTACAGGATGCGTACTCGTTTTACAAACACCACATGAGCGAAGAACGGTTAAGTTTTAAAGCCATAGACGATTACAGCGATGACTTCTCATCAAAAGTTGTAGCGGCCTATTTTACTACGCGCGAACGCATTACCGGGCCAGATTTATTACAAGTCACCGCCATCGAGCAGATCAACTACTTCGTGTTGCGCGAGTTGCTGGTGGCTTGGCGAAACGAAGGCCAGAAATGGCGCAGCCCTTTTTTCGACTACCACGCACCAGCCGTAGTCGAGGCGGTAAAAAATCTCAGCAATGTGTTATCCAAAAATATCTCCATTAGTCGCGAGAATTTTCAGCCATTGTTGAAGAAGGCCGTTAGTGCCACGCTTTTTTTGATAGTTGACCCCTACGATTTTTTTTCGGATGTATTGGATCGCACCGGAACCGGCACCGTGAAAGTGGACGAACTTAGGGGCGACATCAAATACATTAAAATCAATCGACCGCCGTTGGAGCGCCTTGTGCAGCAATTGGAGCAGCGTCAGGTTGCTTCGCTCCCCGGCAAGGAAGCCTTTGCGTTACTGGATCAACTCTTGGAGGAACTCAGTTTTCAACCGGAGGACGTAGAAGCTCATTTGGCTCGCTTCAGTGCTGTGGTGCCAATTCGGGCGCAACAGCTTTTCGAGAAGCCACTTTCTGAACAAAAACCAGAAAATCGACCCGCTGAACCGCGACCGTTACCGCCTAAGCCAGTTACGCCTGCGGCTAAGCCAGTAGCGCCAATCAACGCACCCAAGCCTACCGGTACGGTGGGGGGTACGTTTCAGAAAATCACACGAATTCAAGATGGCCTTACCATCAATCAGAAATTCATGTTCACCAAGATTCTTTTTAATGGTGATTTTGAGATTTTTACCAATGCCATTGAGAAACTCGATAAGATGCCGTCTCTCCAAAAAGCGACCGAGTATTTGGAAAGTCAGTACCCGGAGTGGGATCGCGAGAGCGAAGAGTTTGAAGAGTTCATGGAGTTAGTCATGAAGCGGTTCGCTTAAACTCGCTGTAGCATCTGGCCGCGGTGGGAATCAAGCTTCAGCAGAATAAAAAGCAACATTGTAAATCCCCACAAAGACGATCCGCCATAGCTGAAGAACGGCAAGGGAATTCCAATGACCGGAAACAAGCCAATGGTCATGCCGATGTTGATCACAAAGTGAAAAAACAGGATCGCGAACACAGAATATCCATACGACCGCGCAAACCGGCTCTTTTGACGTTCGGCAATAAAAATCACGCGCAGTAGCAATGCCACAAATAACCCGATCACAATAAAACTCCCCAGCCAACCGTGCTCCTCGCCAATAGTACAAAAAATAAAATCTGTACTCTGCTCCGGCACAAAGTCGAATTTGGTTTGGGTACCGTTCAAAAAGCCCTTTCCTGAAAATCCGCCACTGCCAATAGCGATTTTGGATTGAGTCACGTTCCAGCCGTAACCCAGTGGATCAGCATCTGGATTAATGAGTGCCTTTACACGGTTTTGTTGGTGCGGTTTCAATACATCTGTAATGACGTAGTCCACACTCTCAATCACTCCGCTGACCAGCAATGCCCCGAGCGTGAGTAAAATGATACGCTTTATTTTTTTCTTGCCGAGCAGAATAAGCGCTACTAAAATTACACCAATGCCGATATGGAGGAACAACTGGTTGGGCACCAGCAGGGTAAGAACAAAAATGATGGCCGCACAAATGCCTACGATCAATAAGAATGGCGACATGCCTTCGCGGAAGAATACCAGCACAAACGAAGTAAAAACAAGGGCCGTGCCGGTGTCTTTTTGTAGAAGGATTAACGCCATCGGCAAGCCAATCATGGCAAAAAGCACCGCCTGATTGCGAAGGTAGTCCATGCGGAACCCTACCGAGCCAATAAACTTGGCTACGGCCAGGGCAGTTGCCAATTTGGCGATTTCGGAGGGCTGCCCACCAAACGGGCCAATACCAATCCACGCTTTATTGCCACCCACTTCTTTGCCGATAAACGGCACCAGCAGCACCAGCACCATCAGCAATCCAAATATCACGTACCCGAAGGTTTCGTAGAAGCGCACGTCTATGATGACAATGGCCATCACCAACAACCCGGCGGCTACAATGAAAAGCAGTTGCCTCCCGGAGTTAATCGAAAAATCAAAAATGGATTGCCCAATGGATTCATCGTACACAGCTGCAAAAATGTTGAGCCACCCCAGCAGCACCATCGCCAGGTACAACAGCACGGTGGGCCAATCCAAACTACCCGATATGTTGTCTTCGCGTTTCAATCCAAAAATTTACCGTTGAGTACATACTGTTCGATGTGAGGCCGCTGTGTTTGGCCGATCAGATATTTCTCGATCATGAGGCTTGCGATGGAAGCTGCGGCACGTGCTCCCTGGCCGGCATCTTCTACGTAAACAGATACGGCAATTTTTGGATTATCGCGTGGGGCAAACGCAATGAACACCGAGTGATCGAATAAAGGCGGAGCATTTTCAACTGTGCCGGTCTTTCCGCACACCACGATGTCTTTTAGCTTAGCGC
>JBIIVI010000348.1:0-3319 GCA_044339555.1 Cyclobacteriaceae bacterium
GAACCGGCTCCACATACCGTTGCACGCAACAAACATAACTGGTTGCCCTACCGTCTGCCGAAAGACAGTTTGGTGATTGCTTCCGCCAAGTTGAAAAACCCATTTGACTCGACTGCTGCGGTTGTAGCCGAAGGCAAGGCATTGTACGAGATGTATTGCAAACATTGCCACGGGGCAAAGGGCGAGGGCGATGGTCTCGTGTCTGATAAATATGCAGGGGTTGCCAACTTAAAGGGAGACGCCTATAAAAACATCACCGAGGGCCACATCTTCCACGTGATCACTCATGGTAAGGGGCTGATGACGGCTCATGGTTCGCAGGTACTTCCTGAAGAACGCTGGAAGATCGCCAAGTATGTAAAAACCCTGCAAAAGTAATTTCGAAACCTGTAGATAACATTCTGATGATAGCTGACGAGAGATACGAGTTCAAATCCGAGACCAAACGCAAACTGTTGTACGTGGGGATTTTGGGTTTAGTATTGTTTGGACTGGGAACCTTCCTGGCCATGAATGCCGGCCACGGTCATGAAGAAGGCCATGCAGCTGCAGCCGTTTCGAAAAATTTATTGGCAAGTGCTGAACCCGCCGCGGCTGGCGGAGCCGAAGCACATGGCGAACATCACGGCAACCCGGTTTGGGTGAAGCGTATCTTTACCTCTTTGTGGCACCACAATATTTTCTTTGCCGGTATTGGCATTATTGGTTTGTTTTTCATTGCCATTCAATATGCAGCTCAGGCTGGCTGGTCAGCTCCGATTAAGCGTATTCCGCTGGCCATTGGCCACTGGATCCCCTTTGCGGGGATCCTGATGCTTGTGCTCTGGTTTGTTGTAAAGAACGATATCTTTCATTGGACGCATCACGATTTGTATGTAGAGGGAACCGCCGGATATGATCACATCATTGCCGGCAAGGCAGCCTTTTTCTTCTGGCCTCTAGAGGCCGGTAGCTTTCCGTTGTTTTATGTGTTGCGCCTGGTGGTGTTTTTCAGCCTTTGGTATGTGTTCTTCATGTGGATCAAGAAAGAGATGTTACAAGAAGACATTTCGGGTGGAGTTCAGCATTGGCTTACCGCACGCAAGTTTTCAGCGATTTTCCTGGTGATTTTTGCTGTAACCTCTTCGATTAGTGCCTGGGATTGGGTAATGAGCATCGACACCCATTGGTACAGCACCATGATGGGCTGGTATGTTTTTGCCAGCTGGTGGGTAACCGGTTTGGCTACCATTACCCTAATTGTCGTGAACCTGAAAGACGCGGGTTACCTCAAAATGGTCAATGCAAATCACCTGCACGATTTAGGAAAGTTTGTGTTTGCCTTCAGTGTGTTCTGGACCTACATCTGGTTTAGCCAGTTTATGCTGATCTACTACGCCAACATTCCGGAGGAAACTGTGTACTTCATTCAGCGTTTGCGCACCGCTCCCTACAGCTGGATATTTTTTGCCAATCTGTTGCTAAACTTTGTGCTGCCCTTCCTGTTATTAATGACGAGAGATGCGAAACGCCACGCTTCGATGTTGAAAGTGGTTTGCCCGATTGTAATTGTGGGGCACTGGTTCGATTTCTACAACATGGTAACTCCGGGTGTGATGAAGACAGAAGGTGGGTTGGGATTCCTGGAAATTGGCCTTGCGCTGGTGTTTGTTTCCCTCTTCCTCTACGTAGTACTGAATGCACTCTCGAAGTTTCCGTTGGTGGCTAAAAACCACCCGATGATGGGCGAGAGTTTGAATCATCACATTTAAGAAATTGAAACGCTAAAAAAGAAATCTATATGATGAGTGTGATAATCGGTTTGGGCGTAGTACTGGTGCTGGTCATTCTGTACATGCTGTTCCGCATCGGTAACCTGGTGGGATTGGTAAAGGGAAATGAAGAGGAGATTGACGAAAGTTCCAACAACTCGCACGCCTATCTGTTTCTCCTTTTTCTGGTGGCGGGGCTGGCGGTGTTTTTCTGGTATTCGTTCGCGTTTGTTAAAGATTATACTTTGCCGGTAGCTTCTGAGCATGGCTTGGTAACGGATGGGCTTTTCTGGATCACCATGGTGATTACGGTAGCCTCGTTCACGGTAATTTTTATTGGCATGTTTTGGTTTACCTTCAAGTATCGGTACTCCAAAAACAGGAAGGCGGAGTTTTATCCAGACAATCACAAATTAGAGTTGCTTTGGACGGTCGTTCCGGCTATTGTGCTTACACTTCTGGTGTTCCGCGGTCTGACCGTTTGGAGCGATATTACTGCCCCGGCTTCGAAAGACGCAGAGTCGATTGAGTTGGTAGCTCAACAGTTTGCATGGACCGTTCGCTACCCGGGTGTGAAGGATAAAGAACTTGGGAAGCACAGCTTCCAAATGATTGATGCGATGAACGAGTTTGGTCTGGATCTAAGCGACAAAAACTCGTACGATGATTTCAAATCGTTGGAACTCCATCTGCCGAAAGGCAAAGAAGTTCTTTTAAATATTCGTGCGAAGGATGTTTTGCACAGTGTTTTCCTGCCGCATTTCCGTGTAAAAATGGACGCTGTTCCTGGTATGCGTACCTATTTCAAATTTACTCCCACCAAGACAACGGAGGAGATGCGCGCGGAAACTGGCAACGCGAACTTTAATTATGAGTTGGCTTGTACCGAAATCTGCGGAAAGGGTCACTTCTCCATGCGCCTGTTGGTGATTGTAGAGGAGCCTGAAGCATTTGAGAAATGGAAGGCCTCGCAAGAACCTTGGTTGAAGCAAAATCCTGACTACCTGAAGCGAGTTCCTGCCGAGCTGCGCGAGGTGGCGTTGATCAAGTCGGGCCTGCCACTGGAAGGAAAAGTGGTAGATCAGGCAGCAGTAGTTCCGGTAGTAAATTCTTCACTTAACTAAGACATTTTTAACGATGGCAACTGTAGATATTCACTCCCACGTTCAAGTTGAAGGACATGATGATCATGGACACGAGCACGAACACCACGAGGGTAACTTCTGGACCAACTACATCTTCTGTCAAGACCATAAGGTAATTGCCAAGCAATTCCTCTTTACGGGGATGTTCTGGGCATTGATCGGAGGTATTTTGTCCGTGATTTTCCGACTCCAGTTAGGTTTTCCGGAGGCCAGCATTGATTGGTTGAGGCCGGTATTAGGAGGTTGGATTACCGCCGAAGGTAAACTAGATCCTGAGTTTTACCTTGCGTTGGTTACCATGCATGGTACCATCATGGTATTCTTTGTACTTACTGCCGGATTGAGTGGCACGTTTTCTAACTTCCTTATTCCGTTACAGATAGGTGCGCGCGACATGGCCTCGGGTTTCATGAACATGTTGTC
>JBIIVI010000347.1:0-3319 GCA_044339555.1 Cyclobacteriaceae bacterium
ATCTTTACCGAACATCCGGATTTGCCGCTGAATGCTGTTGCTTAATTGATTGAATAACTCGAAGTCGCGCGTCATGCAGTATTGCAGCGCCAGCACCGCTTTGATTTCCATTTGGGCAAATGGATATTTCTTTAGGCTGGTCTCGTTTAAGAAGTTGTTAATGATGCGGGCTGCCTCCTCGTACTTTCCGATGTAATAACACGAAAGCGATCGGTAGATAACGTACACCAATTGACGAGGCACATCATTTTGATCGGGTTCGTAGTCCGTGAAGAGTGTATCATTTTCCGCATACAAATCTTTTTCGGTGCCCAGGCGTAATTGCCGCTCCAGTTTGGAGATCAGAAACTGGGCCGAGAAAGTGTAATACGGATAATTTACAAGGAGATTGGAGGTCGCATCGTTTACCTCCTCAAAATACTTCTCTGCTTGCTTGTAAACTTTATAGTGATTGTAGTACTCTAGTTTCAAAAACTCAAAGACCAGATTGATGTGGTAGTACACAGGGTCGAGATTGTAAGTATCGAAAATCTTCTGCACGTGCTGGAAGATGTCCTCAATCGACTCCCCATCCTGCATGTTATCTTCCCGCTCGACAAACAGCCGGTGAAACACGAGCATGCAGCTCATGTAGATGTACAACCGGTGCGACTCGTATAATTTCGCCACGTTTTGCATCTCTTTCATGAGTAACTCCAGCCCAAGTTTTTCGGTTTCATCTCCACTTAAAAAGAAACTCCCGTACTTTTTAAAATAATCGGCAAGCAGATCTTCGGCTTTATCTACCGCCAGCATATATGCCACGTGGCGGTTGTACAATTGCGAGTAGTTAAAGTACTCGGGCGAGTTAATATGCAGCTTCTTCAAGCCTTTGTAGATGATGGTCAGCTCGCTGGCCAGATCGTAATCCAAAAGCTCTTTTTCAAGTTTTTTCAGCGTGGCCACCGAGATCGTGCGTTTCTTGGTAAAAAGCACCTCGTTCAGGTTGGCCACTTTACGCAGAATGTCGGTGCGGGGGCTTTCCATCTGCTGTAGCAGATGTTCTTCTATCTTTTGGTTTAAGCGAGAACGCAGCGTGTAGTAGGCGTTGGCATTTACATCTAACTCCACCATTATTTTACTATCGGATAGCTGCCGCTCGCGAAGCGCTTTAAGCAGATAGGCAGACTTTTCCGCATTACTTTCAATCAATGAGTCGTGGATGGATTTGAAATCCTTTTCCGACAACTGCTTTATAATATTTTTGAGTTTAGCCATGTGCTATCGACAAGATGAATTGATTGGAAAAGTTACAAAAAATATCATCGGCAACAAGAATAAACGACAGGCGGCCGCGTCAAAATAGTAGGTCGTGTTTTGGGTACACGTTTCCATTCAACTTATGCTATGGATCAGATATCTCAGGCTATTATAGATGCCGTAAAGCGGGTAAAGCGCTCAGTTGTGAAGATTGATGTTTTTCGCTGGCAGGGTGGTAAATTAAAGCCTGCGGGTGCTGGCTCGGGGTTCATTTTTTCCTCCGATGGCCTGTTGTTTACCAACCATCATGTCATCCAGGGTGCTGACCGGATCATGGTTGCTGTGGCCGATGAAAACGAGATTGAGGCCGAAGTGATCGGCACCGATCCAGACACGGACCTGGCACTGTTAAAAGTGTTTTCCACGGGTTTTTCCGCAGCCAAACTAGGCGATGCCCACGAGTTACAAATTGGCCAAATGGTATTGGCCATCGGCAACCCGTTTGGGTATCAGCACACGGTAACCATGGGCGTGGTTAGTGCGCTTGGGCGCACCTTGCGCGCGCAGAACGGAAGCTTGGTAGATCACGTAATCCAGACGGACGCCGCACTAAATCCGGGAAATTCCGGTGGACCAATGATTAACCTTGCAGGCGAGGTGGTGGGAGTAAATACCGCGGTGCTGCTGGGTGCACAAGGCCTTAGTTTTTCTGTGGCCATTAACACGGCCAAGGAAATTGCAGACCAACTTCTGCGCACCGGGCGGGTTTTCAAGGCGTATTTGGGTTTGGCCCTCCAAGAAATTGAATTAGTACCCCGACTAAAAAACCGTTACCAATTGCCCAACAATAAGGCACTTTTTGTGGTTGCCACCGAGCCCGATTCGCCAGCTTCGCGGTCGCAGATCGAGTCGGGCGATATCATCGTCTCTTTTAATCAACGGCCAGTACAATCGTTGCACGGGTTATTCCGTGAGTTATCAAAAAAAGAGGTTTTACACGCAGTAGATGTGGGCGTGCTTCGCCAAGGGCAGTTGCTCTACGTACCCATTTTCCCAACGGAGCGAAAGGTTGTTAAAAGCCGTTAACGGAAATGCCGGCGGTAAAGGAGTTCATGGTGGTACCTTCCGGTCCTTTGCCAGGAGCAAACGTTTCGGATAGATTGTAGTTCACAAACCAGTTAAATCCACCAATTCCAAACCGAAGGTAAACGCCATATCGAATTTGGTTCAGGCCGAAATTGCGTTTGTTCTTCAGCGTAATAAGTTCGCCATCTTCTTCATACTTAAGCTTGGTAAAGGCATCGTACAGCACCCCGATACGTCCTCCAATGGCCACATTAAAACTGCGTGCAATATCTTCCGGCCGGGTATCAAAACGGAATTCAATCGGCACTTCAAGGTAATTGGTTACAAACATCGATTTCCGTGCCGAGACGCCCAGAATGGAACTGCCGCGTACCAGATTGTATTGCTCTATCTGATTCTCGGCTACCGCACCGGTAGCGGTAAGTTCAACAGTATCCCGCAAGGTAAAGCCGTTCGTAAACTTCCAACGTTCCAGGCTCAACCCAATGCCGGGATTGAAACTGAATTTTGTTTTGCCTAAACGAATCGGGTACTGGTAATACAGGTTTACCGTACGAGAGCCCCAGAACCCCTGCCGAAAATTGGTGGGGCGATCCAACGCGCGGTTTACCCCCACATCAATCATAAAATTGCCCGGAATGTCAGGGCGGGCTACTTTTTTTTCCGGATTTGCCTGCGACCAAAGCAGCGTGGGAGCTACCGATAAACAAAGCAACAGCGCGGCTTTTTGTATGTTCATTTTTCCCGTTTCGTACTAAGATGAAGAGAGCCCAAAAATAGTTGTTTTCGGTTTGTGCCCAACGATCATTTTGGCTGATCCGATTAATTCTTTTACATTTGCGGTCTCTTTTTTGGGCTCGTAGCTTAATTGAATAGAGCATCTGACTACGGATCAGAAGGTTGGGGGTTTGAATCCCTCCGAGCCCACGGAAAAGGCCGGTGTTTCCGGCCTTTTTTATTCCCACTCAACCCCGCGATCATTAAACGGCACGGG
>JBIIVI010000053.1:0-14636 GCA_044339555.1 Cyclobacteriaceae bacterium
AAAAAATATCCCAAAGCTGATCTGGGGCAATATCAAGGGGTGATATTCGGCTTCAGTTTAGTGGCAACCATGTCATTAGTGGTTACCGCATTTGAGTGGACGTCCAACGAAAAAACCGTTGTAGAAGTCCAGCAACGCAACACAAATACCTTTGAGCTGATAGCCGAGGTACCACGCACTGACATTCAGGAACTTCCCCCCGTACAAGCGCCTACCGCCAAGTTGGTCGAGGTGCCCGATGAAGAAATTCTGGAAGAAGAAATCAAAGTTGTTTTTGATATTGAAATGAGCCAGGACACCCGGGTTCAGGAATTTACCATCTCGGAAACAAAAGTGGAAGAAAAGGAAGACACCGAAGAAATCTTTGTAGTGGTTGAAAATACAGCAGCTCCCAGAGGTGGATTACCGGCATTCTATCAGGATATCGGTGGCCGAATCAAGTATCCAGCTCAAGCTCGGCGGATGCGTATTGAAGGAAAAGTATTTGTCGAGTTTGTGGTTAACAAAGATGGGTCGATTCAAGATGTAAAGGTGGTGAAAGGAATAGGCGCAGGCTGCGATGAAGAAGCGGTTCGCGTGATCGAGACATCGCCTTCCTGGACACCGGCACGGCAACGCGGTAAACCCGTCAGGCAACGGATGATTTTGCCTATCACCTTTAAGTTGGTGAACTGACAAGGTGTTTATTTGACGACCGCGGCCCCGGCAAATTACCGGGGCCGTCTTTTTTTCAGTTCGCAGACCATCAACACGGTGGCCTCCGCGTTCCTAGCAAATCTGTTTTGAGCACCCGATTTTAGCTGTATCTTCCGATTCAAAAAAATTGCCATGGATTCTACCCGCAGACATTTTCTTAAGAAAGCCCTCGGCACTACGTTGGCCGGCGCGGCTCTCCCACAATTCCTTTCCGCTCGGCCCGGTTTGGAGCTCCTGCAACCACAGGAAATCGCCCGTAAAAACTTCGGTCCGAACGATCAGGTGAATATCGGAATTGTGGGCATGGGCATTATGGGTTTTAGCAACGCGTATTGGTCGTTGCAGATTCCGGGAGTAAAACTGGTAGGCGTCTGCGATTTATACACAGGCCGTCTGGATCGTGCCCGCGAACAGTATGGAAAAGACTTGTTCGTCACGAAAAACTACCAGGAACTGCTCGATCGCAAAGACATTGACGTGATCTTCGTTTGCACGTCCGACCACTGGCACGATCGCATCACCATCGAAGCGCTGAACAAAGGCAAGCACGTGTATTGCGAAAAGCCCATGGTGCACAAATTAGAAGAAGGCGCGGCCATGCTGGAGGCGCAGAAGAAGTCCGGAAAAATCGTGCAGGTAGGTAGCCAGCGGGTAAGCTCAATTGTTACAGAAAAGGCACGCCAACTATTTGAGTCGGGCATCATTGGAGAGTTGATTCTGGTGGAGACAAAGATGGATCGCCATAGCGCTAACGGAGCGTGGCAATACTCCATTCCCACCGATGCCAACAACAACACGGTTGATTGGGATCGGTTCATTGGCGATGCCCCCAAAATCGCCTACGACCCCGTTCGGTTCTTTCGCTGGAGAAATTACCAGGACTATGGTACCGGTGTGGCGGGCGATTTGTTTGTTCACTTATTTTCGGCACTGCATGCTGTTACCAGTTCAACCGGCCCTACGCGCGCATTTGCCACCGGCGGTTTGCGTTACTGGAAAGACGGCCGCGATGTGCCGGATGTGATCTTGGGCTTGTACGATTATGCAGCCACCAAAAATCATCCAGCCTTTAACTTACAAATGCGGGTAAACTTTGTTGATGGCAGCGAAGACGGAGCCGATGATCTGCGATTCATTGGCACGGAAGGCGTGCTCTCGATGGGCTGGAGTGCGGTGAAGGTACAGGTAAACAAACTCGACAAAAACCCGGGCTATGGTGGCTGGGATTCGTACGAAACTTTCTCCGCTGCTCAGCAAAAGGAGTTCGAGAAATGGTACAAAGCCAAGCACCCCGACCCGCGCGCGGAAGTGAAAATGCAGCCGATGGAATATCGCGCTCCCGACAACTACTCGGCTAACCTGGATCATCACATTAATTTTTACGCGGGCATCCGCGAAGGCAAACCTATCAAGGAGGACGCGTTGTTTGGAATGCGAGCAGCAGGACCTGCCTTGTTGGCCAACAGAAGTTATTTCGAGAAAAAGGTAATGAATTGGGATCCGGAAAATGCCAAACTTCTATAAGCTGCTGATAGCCGTTGTCTTGCTTACCGGCTTCGCCTGCCAACAGCGGGAGTCCCTCTTTAACGGCCGCGATTTAAGCGGCTGGCACGCAGATGTACCCGACCGCGATCTGTCAGACACCGTCCGGATACCGTTTGTTGTGCGCGAAGGTATGCTGGTAAGCCTCGGCACACCCGGCGGCCATCTTATTACCGACCGCAGCTACAAAAACTACATACTCGAAGCCGAATACCGGTTTGCCGGAACGCCGGGCAACTGCGGCTTTCTGGTGCACGCCTCCAAACCTCGCGCCTTGTACGGCATGTTTCCGCAGTCGTTAGAGGTACAACTCATGCACGAAAACGCGGGTGATTTTTGGTGTATCCAAGAGGACATTTCCGTGCCGGATATGGAAGCGCGGCGCGGCCCCAAGGAAACCTGGGGCATTAGCGAGGACAAAGCGCGCAGAATTGTAAACCTCACCGACGGCACGGAGAAGCCGCTGGGCGAGTGGAACACCATCAAGATTGAATGCCGCGACAACAACGTGCGGGTATGGGTGAATGAAGTATTAGTGAACGAGGGGTTTGACTGTACCGCTTCCGAGGGGCAAATCGCCATTCAGGCGGAAGGGTCTGAAGTGGAATTTCGCAACCTGTTTTTAACGCAGCTATAAAGTTGTACTGAGATGGCCGCGCCAAAAAAAGAATGTCCCTCCTGCGCCATGAACATTGCGGCTAAAGAAGTGGTGTGCCCCGTCTGTGGGTACGAATTTCCACAAACCTCTGGCGGCATGCGCTGGCTGGCAATTTTGTTGTTGGTGGTGTTGCTTTTCTATCTGGCGTTTAATCTTTGGGGTAGCTGATAGGAAGAAGACACCCAAGAAAGAAATTGAACTCGCTGAGAGTTTGAAAAAACAATACCTCGATCAAAAAAGCAAACAAAATTTAACATCCTTTGCTGACCATTTGGACAAGCAATACGAAAAAAGGGGAACTCCAAAAAAAGATGCATACGAACAAAGGTTTGAAGTGTTCAAACCTGGCGTACTTATTCAAGAAATTAGAGAGCAACAAAATCTGACTCAGGAGCAGTTGGCTTTAAAATGTAGGACAACGCAATGCAGGGGGATGCGTAAGCTATAAATTTTCATCTTCGTTCAACGGCTGCCCATGCGGACAAGACACGGCTTCGGGGAATGCCTTAATCAGGGAACTGCTAATTAATCAGTTCGGAAAGAAACGAAAGTCCTCGATCGGTTCCGAATCTACGAAGTTTGGCTTCTGTATTCTCCTACGGTTTCCCATGGGAGACAATGAACGGCTTTGCAGATACACTCGACCGCCAATTCGGAAAACACAATAAAAAAGCAGAAAATGCAAGGTTCTTTCTAAAGACATATTATATTTGGACAATACTTGTCCTGACAGTAATTTCAGCACTAAATCTATGGCACAAAACGAAACTTTTGGAGATGTAATAAGAAAGCTAAGAGAAGAAAAAGGCTTGCCACTAAGAAAAGTTGCTGCTCATCTTGATATTGACCCGTCAACTCTTGCTAAAATTGAAAGAAACGAACGAAGTGCGAATAAAGAAATTGTTGAGAAACTCGCTCAACTTTTTTCAATTAACTCAAAAGTTCTACTTGTTTCTTTCTTAAGCGACAAAATTGCTTACGAAATAATGGAAGAGGATTATACAAAGGATATTTTGAAAGTTGCAGAGGAAAAAGTAAAATATTACAAAAAATCAAAGGTGTTTTAATATGGCAACAACGGCACTAAGAAATCAGTATTCAGAATTAGACGATGTCCTGGCAATTGTTGAAAACGTCGAGGGCGCAAGCATCAAGCAAAAGCCAACGCAAACAAAAACTCAAGTCTACACGAAGACAACCGAGATGTTTTCAGTAGTTTCTTTGTTTTCTGGTTGCGGGGGAATGGACTTAGGGTTTATTGGTGGTTTTTCAATTTTTGGAACTGAATATAGTAAAAACCCATTCAAAATTGAATGGGCAAATGAACTAAATCCATACGCATGCAAAACCTATTCTCGCAATATTGAGAGCAATATTCACTGTGGGGATATCCGTGATTACATTAATAAACTACCAGCTCAAACAGATGTTTTGATTGGTGGCTTTCCATGTCAGGACATATCAATAAATGGAAAGGGCTTAGGTATAAATGGACATAGAAGTAGCCTTTACATTTATATGGTTGAGGCAATAAAACAAACTAAACCCAAAGTTTTTATTGCTGAAAATGTGAAGGGACTGCTGTTAAAAACTAGAAAGGAATCCCTTGATAAGATTCTGCACGATTTCAATGAGTTGGGATATAATGTAAGTTATCAATTATACCACGCGGCTGACTATGGTGTCCCGCAAAGTAGAGAACGTGTTTTTATAGTTGGCACAGCAAAAGATGTTAAGCCATTTGTTCCTCCTAAAGCCAATAGGCAGAAAGATAATTGGCTTACAAGCTATGATGCAATTCACGATTTGGAAAAACTAGCTCAGAATGAAAAGATAAATCATATTTGGAGCTTGGCTAAGAAAACTGGCGAGCAAGGCGGTAGAAAATTGCTATCAACAAAACCAGCTTTTACAATTAGAGCCGAATGCCACGGAAACATTCAGTTTCATTATTCGTTACCCCGGAGACTCTCCATGAGAGAAGCCGCCCGTATTCAATCTTTCCCGGATAATTTTGTATTCGAATCTAAGCTTAGAGAAACAGAACGACAGATTGGAAATGCTGTTCCACCTGTCTTAGCTTGGCATATTGCGCAATCAGTAAAAAATTGCCTTGTGAAATGACTAATACTGAATTTGAAATTCTTCTTGACAGATTAGTACAAAAATTAACGCAAGAGGCTCGAAAAAAAACATTTTCGTCTTCAAAGATATTTGAAAACAGAGTAAGAGATATTCTCCAAGAACTTGTCACCGATAGTAATCTTGAAATAGATTACAATCCGCATCCATACGCATTCCCCGACATTGCTGTCGGAGAATATGGCATAGAAGTAAAATTCACAGAAAAAGATACTTGGCGAAGTGTTGCGAATAGCGTATTCGAGACGTTCCGTAATAAGGATGTTGTGTTGATCTACGTTGTATTTGGAAAAATGGGGGGTTTACCTGAGGTGAAATGGCAATCTTATCAAGACTGTGTAATTCATGTTAGGACGTCTCACGTACCGAGATTTGAACTAGAGATAGATGCCAAGTCTTCCTTGTTCAAACAAATGAAAATCTCTTACGATGAATTCGCAGTACTGCCGATTGAAAAGAAAATGCGATATATCAGAGAGTACGCAAAGGCAAGGTTAAGGGAGGGAGAACGACTTTGGTGGATAGAGGAAAAGCCTGAACAAGAACATTCACTACCTATTCAGGTTAGATTATACACGGAACTCTCTCAATCTGAAAAAAGAAAAATGAGAGCAGAAGCTTCATTACTATGCCCCAAAATTGTAGCAGGTTCGAGGGTCAAAAACAAATACAATGATGTAGCAATGTACTTGTTAACCTATCACGGAATATTAGCATCTCAAGCAAGGGATTTATTTTCGGCTGGTAGCGTTGCAATGGCATCTGACAGTAATCGCGGGGGATTATATATTCAAAGAGCACTAGCAGATATTGAAGATGACATGATAAGTGCTGCACATAGCATGGAAGATGCCTTGTTCGTTGAGTATTGGAAAGAATCCGTTCCGCCTAACAAAAGAATAAAACGCTGGCTTGAATTAGCGGACAAAATAGCGATAGATTGGGAACCGTCGAAGGTACTATTCTTAAACAAAAAGATTGATTAAACTTATTGCGAAAGAATATCTACTTAGCTGGCGTAAGCACCATGTTGCGGTATTCAATCGGTCCGTGATCGCCCTGTAACAAAATCGGCCCAGGCTCGCCCTCGCGACTGTCGAGTGCTCCGCCTGTGATGCCCGGAATCACCTGATCGCAAATAACAGTAACACCATTAGCTACGATGGTTACCGTTCGCCCGATCAAAGTAATGTCGTACGATTGCCACTCGCCAGGTGCTTTAGCCACCATCTGGTTAGGCGCCAAAAACCCATACACCCCGCTAAACTGGTCGTCCATCGGTTCCAAGCCAAGTCCATCGCTGATCTGCACTTCGTAGCGACCGCGCAGGTACACTCCGCTGTTACTTCCCTTGGGATACCGAAAC
Organism: Cyclobacteriaceae bacterium; assembly: GCA_044339555.1. GTDB lineage: Bacteria > Bacteroidota > Bacteroidia > Cytophagales > Cyclobacteriaceae > ELB16-189. The sequence continues at coordinate 6,405 of JBIIVI010000053.1, forward strand.
TCAACATGCAGTTTAAAGTCGGTAAAAGTTTTCTCGGTGTACAGGTTAACGCCTGAGGCTGGACTTTTCAGTACACCGTCTTCAACCATCCATTGATTTTTCCCTTCCGCTTTCCAATTGCTGAGGTCTTTGCCAATCAAAGCAATCGGTGCGCCCCACACCGGAGCCGCATCGCGTTGGAGTCGCGGTGCGCGTTGTCCCACAAAGCTGGAAGTCTTTCCATCCGTGTAGGTCATCGTTCCTTTTAAATGATCGCCCGAAACGGCGCCCTCGAACGACAGGTTCTGGCTGCCGGGTTCCCATTGCGGCGGAATGGCAAAACTAAACGTGCCGTCTCTCCATTTTACTTCCGATACCGGCCGTGCACTGCCAAAGGCATACACAAACCTGCCCACCAGCATATTGAATCCCGAGTGGCGCACCTCCAACCAGGCGGGCAGTTGACTTCCATCCTTGGTGATAGTTAAATCCCACCGGCCTTCGATGGGTTTCGGTTGTGCAAAACCGGCCACGCAGCTAGAAAGCACGGCCAGGAGAAACAAAGATTTTTTCATGTGTTAATAATTTTTTCGTTTACAGTCACACGGAATATCCAAGCCCAATTAACATCCTTGTGGGTAACGCGGTGCATGGATATTTCATAGAATTTGGCGATAATGATCAAATGTACACTCACACCTGCTGATTTCAAACGTAACAAGGTGACTGGTTTTGTTTATTGATCGCGCAGTTCTGATGCTTAGATTCGCCTGTTTGTTAAACTGGCATAACTGCCACGCGCATTTTGTTAACCCTTTGCGGGGATTCTGGCGTTTTAACAGGTATATCTCAAACTCCCTCCTATGAAGCTCATCCCCGCTTTGCTTTTTTGGATTGCCTTTACGGCGAGTGCACAAAACAAACCGAACTGGGTTACCAGCAAACCCTTTGATGCTTCCTACTATGTGGGAATTGGCAGCGCCAGCAAACGGCTGAACGACTTTACGGGAGTAGCGAAGAAAAACGCGTTACAAGATTTGGTCAGCGACATCCGTGTGGTGATTAACAGCACCTCCATCCTCAGTCAAATCGATAAAAACTATCAGTTTAAGGAGGAATACGAATCGAACATCAAAACAATCGCCGCCGATGAGATTCGTGATTTTGAACGCGTAGATGCCTATGAAGACGAATCCACCTATTGGGTATACTACCGCCTCAGCAAGGCCGCCTATGCCGATCAGAAAAAGAAAAATCTGGACAATGTAAAAAGCATGGCACTCCAATTTTATGAAAAAGCGCTGGAGGCAGAAAAAAACCTAACGTATGCCACAGCCATTGATTTCTATTTTCGCACGCTGCTTACTCTTAAAGATTATTGGGGTGAAAACATTGAAGTTACTTTTCAAAACAAGCCGTTGTTTCTAGCTGTCGAGAGTTACGCCCGACTCCAGCAATTACTGGATCAACTCAACGTACGGGTGCTGCAAAATGCCGTGCGAATTCCTGCAAACGGAAATGCCCGCACCACATTCGAAATCGTGGATGGCAACGGTCGACCGGCCACAAAAATTCCGGTGCTGATCCAATCATTGCCGCAGCGGACCACTCCGCTGGCGTACCTCTCGAACGAAAAGGGAGAAGTGAATGCCGTTTTTTCGGCCCCAACGTGGAATGAACAAACCCGTGAAGCGGAAATACTCTTGAACCTGAAGAGCTTTTCCCGAGGCAGTGCGGAAGACCGCTTTTACGATTACTTGATTCTGAGCTTGCGTGTGCCCGCTCAAAAAGTGAGTATTGAAATGCAACCGGCTACCCGCGGAGCCATTGGCAATCCATCCGACTACTTTCCGTTCAACCGCGATTTTGTAGACGTGGATTTAAGCAATGCCGCCCGTTACACGTTCCGCAATCTGCGGCTGGTGCCGATTCGGATGAAGCCGAACTTCCGACAAGCCGTGGGCAATATGGGCTACTACATTTCGCTGCACCAGGCGATGCTAAACAACGAAGTGTCGATTTCCGAAGCGAGCCAAAGCGGAACGGTGAACACACTGCTCGTGCGCAACCAATCGGCCGATACACTCTTTATCATGTCGGGAGAAATTCTAACGGGCGGCAAGCAGGATCGAGTGGTTGCCCGCGACATCCTCATCCCACCAGGCGAAGGGCGCGTAAAGATTCCAGTGTACTGCGTAGAAAAGGGGCGTTGGGAGTATAAAGGCAACCAGAGCGATGCAAAGTTTAATGAGTACTATGGCATGGCCAACGAACACCTGCGCGACATTATTGATCACCGCCTCGGCCAAAATGCCGTGTGGGACGAGGTGAAAAAATCAAACCAGCGCGATGGTGTGCAAAGCCGCACCGATGCTTACACCGATCACGCCAACAACCGCAACTTCCGGAGAGTGGAGCAAGAGTACCTCGACTACTTTCAAAATGTATTTGCGGATGAAACCGATGTGGTCGGTGTGATCGCCGTTACAGCCAATCGGGTTGAGGGTTGCGATTTGTTTATCTCGAACCGGCTATTTCAGCTGGAATACCAGAAGCTCATTTACTCTTACATCGATGAAGCCGTTACCTATGGCGGCCCGGTGGTAGCTTCCCCCAACGTCATCAACGCTTACGCCAGCGATCTACTCGACTTCAACCGACAAGGCAACTTCATCGAGCAACGCGGTCAGGCGTTCCGTAAAGGGTATCAGGCGATTCATATTTCTACGTATTGATCTGGTGATCGAGGGCCGTCTCGAGATTGCTTTCTGTCTAACCGAAACTAATTTGCTTTTCACTAGCTGCCACCCTACCCCCCAAGCATATACCGAATAACGTCGGTAGTCGTTACAATGCCAACAAGCTTGCTTTCGTCCTTGTCATCCACCACCGGCAGGGCGTGGTACTCTTCTTTCAGGAAAATCTCGGCCACGGTGCGAATGGCGTCAGATTTATGCACGGCCCGTGGTTTGTGGCTCATCACCTGGCGTAACGACAGCATCTGAAACATGGCTTCATCGGCTTCCTGTTGCCCTTCGAAAAGGCTGCCAAACGTGAGGCGGTTTAAATCTGTTCGACTCACGATGCCCACAAGCTGTTTCCCAAACAGTACCGGTACATGGCGGATTTTCTTGAGGGCCATCAGATCGCGTACCGCAGTCAGCTTTTCTTCAACTTGAACAGCCACGACTTTTTTAGTCATAATGCTGGAAACCGGTTCGGACTTTTTCATAGGACACTGCTTTAATTCACGGATAAGATAGGGATTCAAAAAAAAACAGCACCTGACTTTTATCAGGTGCCGGGAAAAAAATTGTTCGTAACTGGAGTTTTTCTGGCGGGCCTACTCCCACACCACACTACCTTCCTTTTCGTACCAAATGGGGTATTTCGGCAAGTGGATTTTCTCTACCTCATTGCGCTTCACTTTCATGGTGGGTGTAAGCAGGTTGTTTTCGATTGTCCAGGCATCTTTCATGATCACCGCCTTCTTTAACTCCTCGTAATGTTCCAACGTGGGATTAATGTCCTTGAGTAGTCCGGAAAGGCTTTGGATAACCTGGTCTTTAGGCTTGGCTTTGCCAGCAGCCGAGAGCACCACCAGCGCGATAGGCTGCGGAATGCCCATGCCTACCACGCACACTTGCTCAATATCGGGGTTGCTGGAAAGCTTCAATTCAATGGGCGTGGGGCTTACGTATTTGCCTTTGTCGGTCTTGAACTGATCTTTCACGCGGCCGGTAATTTTCAGGAAACCTTCTGCATCAATCTCACCTTTGTCGCCCGTGCGCAGGAAGCCGTCCGCATCAAAGAGTTCGGCTGTAAGTTCAGGCTCTTTGTAATAGCCAATCGTGTTGCTGGTGCTCTTTACGCGAATCTCACCCTCCTCCGAAATCTTTACCTGTAGCCCCTTGAACGGCTTACCCACCGTGCCGTGCTTGTTCGCATCAGGCCGATTGAAGTGTGCGTACACGCAGTCCTCCGTCATCCCATACGCCTGTAAAATGCGGATACCGAGTTTGTCAAACCACTTTAATAAATCAACCGAGATAGGGGCTGCCCCACTGAAAATATGATTCGCCCTACTCAGGCCCAGTTTTTTGCGGATGCTCTTTTTCACGATACCACCCACCAGCGGCAGGCCAAGGAGTCGGTCCAGTTTTCTCTGCGGCAGTTTCTCCAGAATTTTTTCCTGGAACTTCGCCCAGATGCGGGGCACTGCAAAAAAAGTAGTGGGTTGGGTCTCGGCCAGATTCTGCGCAAACACATCCAGCGACTCAGCAAACGAAAACGTGCCACCGCCGTAGATGCCGTACAGTTCTATACCCATGCGCTCGGCAATATGGCTCAGCGGCAGGTACGAAAACATCTGCGGCTGGTTCGGCAGTTTCAGTTCATGCATCGCCACCCGGATCACCGAATCGAATGCGTTTACAGTGTGCATCACACCCTTCGGTTTGCCGGTGGTGCCCGAGGTGTAGATGATCGTGAGCAAGTCGTTCGCCTTCCAGGTATGCAAGGCCTCTAGTGGCACCTGGGTTTGTATCCAATTTTCCCAAGATGCGCTTTCGCGGATGCCATACAGTTCAATTCCGATTTTCTGAATGCCTTCCGGAATCCCCGGTTTTTGCACCGCGTAGTCGTCTAGCTTACCGATGATGATCGCTTTCGAACCCGAGTGTTCCAGAATCTGGTGCACGCTGTGGGCGGTGAGGGTGGCATAGAGGGGCACCGATACGTAGCCTGCCATCATAATAGCGAGGTCGGCCATGATCCAATGCGCACAGTTTTTTGACAGCAACGCCACGTTGCTACCGGTGGGATAGTTGAGTCCTTTCAGGCCGGAGGCGATTTTGCGAATCTCCTGGCCGGCTTGCTGGTACGTCCAGGTGGTGTACTGGCCGTTGATGGGCTGGCGCAAAAAAACGTGCTGCGGGGTTTCGCGCTCCCAATGCAAAAACATGTCGAGCGGGCTGTGGGCGGTCATAGGCATAGCGGTTTTGGTAATTCTATTTAAGCAGAAAACCGGTAAGAAAAAAAGTTGTTTAAAGAAACTCCGGCGGCGGCTGGAATCGGGGGCAGCAGGCTGAACTAATCGGGCACATATCTTTACCTTCGCGGCATGGCTTCACCCCCGAACAAACTGTTTCTGCTCGATGCGTACGCGCTGATTTACCGGGCCCATTTCGCGTTTACCAAAAACCCCCGCATCAATTCTAAAGGTCGCAACACCTCGGTGCCATTTGGCTTTACCAACACGCTATTGGAGGTGCTTACCAAACAGAAGCCTACCCACATTGGGGTGGCTTTCGATACGGCTGCGCCTACTTTTCGAGATACGATGTTTGCCGATTACAAAGCAACCCGGCAGGAAACGCCCGAGGATATTCGTTACGGGTTACCGATTTGCAAGGAGATTATCCGCGGCTTCAACATCCCGATTTTTGAATTGGACGGTTACGAAGCGGATGACGTGATCGGCACCGTAGCCAAGGTGTTTGCCGAAAAAGATTTTGTGGTGTACATGATGACGCCCGACAAAGACTATGGCCAGTTGGTAACCTCCAATGTGTTGCTTTACAAACCCGCCTACATGGGCAACTCGGTGGATATTCTGGGGCCTGCTGAAGTCTGCGCCAAATGGGAAATCGCCCACGTAGGCCAGGTGGTAGATATGCTCGGCCTGCAAGGCGATGCGAGCGACAACATCCCCGGTATCCCCGGGGTAGGGCCCAAGACCGCGGCCGACTTGATCCGCCAGTATGGCACCGTAGAGGAAGTGGTGGCCCATGCCAGCGAGCTCAAAGGCAAGCTGCGCGAGCGTGTTGAGCAGTTTGGGCAACAGGCGTTGCTCTCTAAGGAACTGGCAAAAATCAAAACGGATGTACCGATTGATATCCGCGAAGAGGACTTGCGCTACACCGGCCCCGACCAAGCCCGGCTGATGCCGCTGTTAGAAGAGCTGGAATTCAAAACCATGCTTCCTCGCATTTTTTCATCCGGAGCAAACGCCCCCATTAGTGCTCCACCACCACCCCGTGCTGCGCAACTCTCGATGTTTGGTGCGCCCGCAGAAGAAACTACCACCACGGCGGTGGAAAAAAGCTTTGTAGCGGCGGCAGCTGACTACCGACTCGCAAAGGACACGGACTCGAAGAACGAATTATTGGAAAAGCTCCTGCAACAAAAGGAATTTGCTCTGGAAGTGGTGGAAAACGAAGGCGCATCGCGGGCCTTGGTTTTTTCGCTGGCACCGGGCCAGGGATGGTTTGTACCCATCATGCAAGATGCCGACTTTCATTTCTTTAAAACCCCATTGGAGAATCCACGGGTGGGCAAAGTAGGTCACCACTTGAAAGCCACGCTACTAGAATGCCGGAAAGCAGGTGTGCAGGTGCAAGGAACTTTTTTTGATACAACCGTAGCGCACTACCTGATTGAGCCGGAGGCGTCCCACGATTTGTCGATTCTCTGTAGACAGTATCTGGGCTACCAACTGCTGGCCGATGAGACCGATCGCGTGCGGTGGGCGTGCGAGCGCTGCGACCAAACCCTGCAACTTAAGGCGATGCTGCGGAACGAACTGGAAACCCGCGAACATGCCTTGCTGATGCGCGATGTTGAGATGCCCCTGCTGGCAGTGTTGGCGGACATGGAGTGGGAAGGCGTTACGCTGGACGAAGGGGCCTTGCAATGGATGTCGGACGCACTGCGAAAAGACAGCGAAAAAGTACAAAAAGAGATTTTCGCTATTGCGGGAACAGAATTCAATATCGGGTCCCCCAAGCAGTTGGGCGAGATCCTTTTCGATCGGCTGAAGCTGATGGACAAAGTAAAGAAAACCAAAACCGGCCAGTACGCCACGGGCGAAGAAGTGCTGCAGAAGCTGGCTGACGAACATGAAATCGCGCGCAAGATTCTAGACTGGCGGGAGTACGAGAAACTGCGTTCCACGTACGTGGATGCGCTGCCGAAAATGATTTCGCCCCGCGATGGGCGTGTGCACACCGACTACCGCCAGGCCGTAGCCGCCACCGGCCGCCTGAGCTCGAACAATCCCAACCTTCAAAACATCCCCATCCGCACTGAAAAAGGCCGCCAGATCCGAAGTGCATTTGTGCCACGCTCGTCCGAGTTCCGGTTCATGTCAGCCGACTACTCGCAAATTGAGTTGCGCATTGCGGCCGCCTTTGCCAAGGACGAGACGATGATCGAAGCGTTCCGGCTGCGCCGGGATATTCACGCCACCACGGCCGCGAAAGTGTTTAAGGTGCCGTTAGAAAACGTAACGCCCGACATGCGCCGGAAAGCGAAGGAAGTGAACTTCGGCATTCTGTACGGCAGCACCGCGTTCGGCCTGTCGCAAAATCTGGGCATCTCCAAAACGGAAGCGGGTGAGATCATCGAATCGTATTTCAAAGAGTTTCCCGGCATCAAGCGGTACATGGACGACTCCATCAACTTTGCCCGGGAAAAAGAATACGTGGAAACAATTTTAGGTCGCAGACGCTACCTGCGCGACATCAACTCGCGCAATATCACCACGCGGGGTTTTGCCGAACGCAACGCCATCAACGCCCCCATTCAGGGCAGTGCAGCAGACATCATTAAGATCGCGATGGTACACATTCAGCACTGGCTGAAAAAGGAAAAATTAAAGACCCGCATGATCCTCCAGGTGCACGATGAACTCATTTTTGATCTGCACCATGCCGAAGAAAAAATCGTGAAGCCCCGTGTGGTGGAACTGATGCGCCATGCCGTGCAACTGGAAGTACCGATGGAAGTGGAAGTAGGCGTGGGAAAGAACTGGCTAGAGGCGCATTGAAGGCAAACTCAGAAATTCGAGAACCGTGTCCGGTCATGATGGGCCATAAACGGCAGCGTGTACGTAAGGGCGATATCGTGGGAGGTGAAGCGTTGGCCTACGCTCTGGTTGGTGGGTACTTCAAACACATAGCCGAGCCGGAACTCCTTTAGCCACGCTTGCAGCGTGAGTCCATACGTGTTGAAATTGCGGGTGAGCAGCCCCACGGTGTAGCTTTGGTCGATCACCAGGTTCGCATTTAAGTCGATGGAGGCTGGGGCGCCTGCGGTGCCTTTGATCAGCGTAGTGGGCTTGAACTTGAAACGCTCGTTGATGTTCATGATGTAGCCGGCAAACAGGTATACGTGGCGGTTGTAGATTTCGATCTCCTGCCCGCCCGTGGCACTTACCCGCCCCGGGATGAGCTTGGGTACCGAGAGGCCCAC
>JBIIVI010000349.1:0-3298 GCA_044339555.1 Cyclobacteriaceae bacterium
CCGTGGTGTGGGCGTTGATCTGAATCGCTTCTTGGCACTCGAAACCGGGATCACGCTTTACCGAATGGCAGGCCTTGGCTTGAAAGACCTTCCGTTCAAATCGCGCGAGTCATTGATCGGGCCCAATTTTACTGTATTTGTACCGGTTGAGTTGGTTTTGCAATTCCGCGGCCAATCGGCTGAATTTAGTTTGAAAGGTGGTGTGTTTGGGTTTCATGGTTTTAGCCAGCGTCTGGATTACGGCAATCTGGATCGCGCGTTACTACAATACCAAAACTGGACGGTGGCTAACAGCACTCTCACGTTCGAAAACAAGCCGGGCTGGGGGTATCAATTTGGCGCTGAGATATTGGTGTATGTAAACAAACAATTTGGGATCTCGCTCGAAACAAATTATCTGTCGGGCGCCTCGCGCTTCCCGTTGCGCGGCACCGTTACCGGAGCCGATGCAAACGGCACGCTTGCCACACGCCCGATTGATTTCGCAGACGCAAAAATTGATTTTACAGGACTTGAGTTTTCGATTGGCGTAATCATGACCAGCCGTCCGCGCGGCAGGCGCTAGTCTTTTCTACGCCCGACACGCATCACCGCTGCCAGGCGATAATGCGTTTGCGTAGCGATTTCGGTAGCCACCTGGATAGCAGTTTCAATATCCTGAAATTCACCGGTTACCCAACTGAGTTCATCGCCCAGATACATAAACTGGGCCTGATAAAACTGTAGAACAGGATGTTCTTGCAACGTTGAGTCGTTGGTAATCCAAACCCGAAACCCCTGTGCTCTGTCTGACAACACGCCCTGATTAAAGCTCTTGAAAAGCAATTGCGAGTCCGTTACAAATTGCGCCAGCGCTTGCCGATGTGTAGCGGATTTAAGCAAAATTGTATCGGTTACAAACTCGACAGCAGGTAAAACGTAGTACTGCTGGCGCTGATCGCGATGAACCCATTGTAAATGATAACGGGCCTCTGAAATCGTTGTTTGGGTAAGCGAGTCTGCCGTTATTTTTTGAAGGTGTACTTCCAGCGTAGCACCCCCATCGCGGTAACGGGGCCGTTGACCGGAAACAAAATTGCCCAGCGAATACGCTACCAGTTGGTTGGCTGGTTGATTCCACTCCATTGGTTGGAGTACATGTGGGTGCGCCCCTATCACTAACTGTACGCCCTCACGAAAGCAAAACTGGGTGAGCTCCCGTTGCCAGCCGTTGGGCTGCGACTGGTATTCCGCCCCCCAATGAAAAAAAACGATGATCACATCCGGCTGCTGGTGCCGCGCAGCTTCCAAGTCTTGCTTGAGCTGCACCGTATCGATCCGGTTTACAATCACGGGTGGAGGAACGGCAATGCCGTTGGTACCGTACGTATAGTTGAGCAACGATAGGCGAAACCCTTTCTTCTCAATCAGCAACGGATGTCGGAGAGTTCGATCAAGCGAGTCTTTAAATGTACCGGTGGTTGGAATTTGCTCGGCACGCAAAACATCCAACGTGCGCTCCACTCCTGCGCGGCCCCGATCCATCGAGTGATTGTTCGCAGCCACCAATACATCCACACCTGCTTTTTTTAAGTCGCGCACCAGCGCATCAGGGGCACTAAACTGCGGATAGCCCTTATACGGTGGGCCCGCTAACGTGAGCTCCAAATTACCAATAGTAAGGTCGGCCGAACGCAAATGGGGCGACAGCCATCGAAAACAACTGGAGTAATCGTATGTACCTGATTCCTTTTGGTAGGCTGCAGCAATTTGCGAGTCGTGCTGCATGATGTCGCCCAAAAACAAAAGCGACAGCCGTGTGGTGTCTTGCGCCCACGGAGTGAACGCGCTGAAAAAAAAGACTACGCTGCAACCCAGTCTTCTCATAGTTTCATCACATTATCTTCTGCAATTACGTACACCTGGTCGCTCTTTTTGAGGCGAAGTCGATACAATCCCGTAAAGGAACCAAAAGCGGGCAGTAATCCCGTTCGATCACCAAAACAAAAACATGGCAGCATGAGCGACTGCTTTGCTTTGCCGACAAGCCGAATGCCAGGATGGATATGGCCGGCCAAATTGTAGCCTTCGGCCGATGGTGCCTCTGTAGGTTGATGGGTCAATCGAAAGGGACCGAGCATCAACTGTTCGGTATGAATCCGGATACCGAGTCGTTGATACTGAAGCGGACTGAGAATATCGTGATTACCCACCACCAATTCGAACGAGCAACCGACAAAGTGCACCAGCACCTGACGCAGCACTTCCCACTCTTCGTTGTAGTGACTATGAAATAAATCGCCCAAAAAAATCGTTCGATGTGGTTTTGTTTTTTGAATCACATCAATCAAAGCAGCAGTGTTTTGATGGTTAGCGGAAGGCGGAACCGGTACCCCGGATTTTCTGAAGTGATTGATTTTACCCAGATGTAAATCGGCTATCAGCAGCACTTTTTCGCGCGGCCAGAAGAGTGCTTTATCGGGCAACAGGTGCAGCTCTTCGCTCTGTAATTGGATAACCAGTGGCTGGATCAAATCTTTGAAATTACTGCAAATTCGAAATTTTTGATACATTAATTGATAATATTAGCGTAACATTCGCCCCAAAAGCCAAGACTACCTTTGCCAGAACTGTCTATGTTTGATCTCGAACTCTCCTACTCCATTCTTTTAGTTCTTTGCCTAATCGCTGCATGCGGATTTGAATTTGTAAACGGCTTTCACGACACCGCGAACGCTGTAGCCACTGTTATTTACACCAACTCGCTAAAACCCTGGGTAGCGGTAGTTTGGTCGGGCATTTGCAATTTCTTAGGCGTGTTGTTCAGCGGCATTACGGTGGCCATAGGGATCATCAATCTGTTACCAGTAGAATCATTGGTTGATCAAAACATTGCGCATGGACTTTCGATGGTGATGGCATTGCTCTTCAGCGCCATCTTTTGGAATCTGCTTACCTGGTATTACGGCATTCCTTGCTCGAGCTCACACACACTGATTGCGTCCATTTTGGGTGTAGGAATCGCATATGCGTTGCTTCCCGGAACAGGCGAAGCAGCAGTGGATTGGAGCCAGGCCCGGAAAATCGGGTTGTCGCTGTTGATTTCGCCTCTGATCGGATTTACGATGACGATCATCATCATGTTTTTGATTCGAGTGATTACCCGGAAATCCAAAGAAGCAGATAACCTCTTTAAGGAACCGAAAAAAGATACTCCGCCACCGCCATGGATTCGTGGCATCCTGATTCTTACTTCTACCGCTGTAAGTTTCTCGCACGGTTCCAACGACGGCCAAAAAGGCGTGGGCTTGGTGATGTT
>JBIIVI010000350.1:0-3294 GCA_044339555.1 Cyclobacteriaceae bacterium
GGTGGGCGGCCTCGGCACCATTGGCGGGCAAACGTTTATGTTGATTGGCCAGCAGAAGGGACGCAACACCAAGCAGCGCCAGATGCGCAATTTCGGCATGGCAAATCCGGAAGGCTACCGCAAGGCCTTGCGGCTGATGAAGGTTGCCGAGAAGTTCAACAAACCCATCATCACACTTATCGACACCCCCGGTGCTTTCCCCGGTCTTGAAGCGGAAGAGCGTGGACAAGGTGAAGCAATTGCCCGCAACATTAAGGAGATGGTGACCCTGAAAGTACCTGTCATTTGCATCATCATTGGCGAAGGTGCCAGCGGCGGTGCTTTGGGCATTGCAGTTGGCGACCGCGTACTGATGCTGGAGAACACCTGGTACTCGGTGATTTCACCTGAATCCTGTTCTTCCATTCTCTGGCGTAGCTGGGACTACAAAGAACAAGCAGCCGAAGTGTTGAAATTGACTGCGAAAGATATGTTGCAACACAAGTTGATTGACGGCATTGTGCGAGAGCCGCTGGGCGGAGCACACACGGACTTGAAGAGCATGGCGCAAGAGCTAAAGCGCGTGATTCTGGATACGTATCGGGAACTCGCTGTGTTTACGCCGCAAGAGCGCGTGAATCAGCGAATCGAAAAGTTTTGCTCGATGGGCGTTTTCAAAGAATAAGTCCGGAAATATTTTTGTGTTCAAAAGCCGTTATCGCGTAACGGTTTTTTTATTTTTAAGGGTTACCAAACACTATGGCCAAGCGCGAACGAATTCAGTGGAAAAACCAATCGATAAACCTGTTGGCGATTGCGATCGGGGTGTACCTGGCGTTTATGGTTAGCCAATGCCAGGAGTCATGGAGCAATGAACGCCTGATGAACCGGTATTTGGCGAGTTTGCGTACCGATTTGCAAAAGGACCTCGTTTCTGTTCGGGAGGACTTACGCACCTTGCGTAGCCAAAATCGCAAATGTTCTCTGCTGTTGCAGTATTCGCAAAACAAGAAAATACTGGAAGACTCCTTATCGTCTTACCTGACGGGAATCACCACGCAGACCACGTTCCATCCGAACCCACACGCCTACCGTCTCTTGTTGGGCAACCCTGCAGTCGCCAATCTGATCGACCTGGAGCTTAGCCGCCAGTTGGCCGAGCTCTACAACGGTACCTACGAAGATTTGCGGGTGTTGGATGACCTCGCACTTCAGAATTTCCAGACCCATGTCGTGGCCCGTTTTATTGATGGCCGCTCGTTTCCCAAAGCATATCTGAAGTCCCCAGCGTTTCAAGGCTTGGTGCAGGTAAATGCCGATTTCAATCGGCAGAAGATAGAAGCGTATTCTAAATCCGAAAAGCAAATCGAAAATCTGCTCCGACTCATCGATCAATCGCAGCCATGAACCTACAGGTGATCAATACGGGTTTTTTTAAGTTGGATGGTGGCGCCATGTTTGGCGTGGTGCCCAAATCCATCTGGCAGAAAACCAATCCGCCAGATGAAAACAATTTGTGTACCTGGGCCATGCGATGCCTGCTGATTGAAGATGACCAGCAACTCATCTTGATCGACAACGGGATTGGCAACAAGCAAGACGAGAAATTCTTTCGGCACTATTACTTGCACGGCAATGATTCGTTAATGCGTTCGTTGCGCGAGCAGGGGTTTACCGAGGCAGACATTACGGACATGTTTCTTACCCATCTGCACTTCGATCACTGTGGCGGCGGCGTTCGCAGGGCGGGCGAGCAGTTGTTGCCCGTTTTTTCTCATGCCCGCTACTGGTCGAATGCAGCGCATTGGCAATGGGCTACCGAACCCAACCCGCGCGAGCAAGCGAGCTTTTTAAAAGAAAATCTTTGGCCCATGCACGAAAGCGGCCAACTGAATCTGGTACCGGCCGGCGGTCAACCCTTCTCCAGTTTTGAAATCGCCTATGTAAGTGGTCATACCGAAAGTATGATGATTCCGAAGATTCGGTATCGCGACAAGACCATTTGTTTCATGGCTGATCTGTTGCCGTCTGTGGGACATATCCCTTTGCCGTATGTGATGGCTTACGATACTCGCCCGTTACTTACCATGCAAGAAAAAGCACAGTTTTTGGAAGAAGCAGCGACAAACGAGTATATTTTGTTTTTGGAACACGACCCGGTGCACGAGTGTTGCACCGTGAAAAAAACAGAGAAAGGCATCCGGCTCGACCGTACCTTTCCATTATCTGAAATCGGATGACCACCGGGCTTGTTCTTTCGGGTGGTGGGGCGCGCGGCTTTGCCCACATAGGGGTGATCAAAGCACTTGAAGAAAAGGGCGTGCAGGTACATCGATTGTCAGGCACCAGTGCTGGCTCCATCGTGGCTGCGCTCTACGCGTACGGCTATGCGCCCGACAAGATTTTCGAGATCATTAAATCGCTCAGTATTTTCAAGTCGGTGCGGCCCGCTTGGACGTGGACGGGCCTGTTGAGGATGGATGGCCTCCAGGAGTTGCTGCACAAGCACATCCCCGAAAACTCATTTGCTGCCCTGAAGATTCCGTTAACAGTAGCCGCTACCGAAATCCGAAAGGGGCAAGTTCATTATTTTCATGAAGGGGAGTTGATTCCTGCCATCATTGCCTCGTGCAGCATTCCGGCCGTTTTTGAACCGCAGCAGTTTAACGGAGGCTTGTATGTGGATGGCGGAATTTTTGATAACCTGCCGGTACGCCCCATTCGCGACTTATGCGAATTCGTGATCGGCTCGCACTGCAACCACATCAGCAACGATTTTGATGCGAAGAGCCTGAAGGTGGTGATCGAGCGCAGTATGCTGATGACCATTAACGCCAACACCCAAATCAGCCGCAAGCTCTGTGACGTATTTATAGAGCCACCCCATTTGGATCGGTACGGAAGCTTCGATATTGGCAAGGCACACGAAATCTTTGATACAGGTTATCAGTTCACGAAAGGAAATTTTTTACCGCACCATTTTCAACGCAGTAGGATCGCCTCATGACGTGGCAAGATGAAATTCGGGTGGGAATCCCGGCCACCTTGCCGGATGTGCAACCCTACGATGCCACCGTCAACCACGCGCCTCGCAGGAAAGATCTATTATCGACCGAAGAAAAGAAGCTGGCGTTGCAAAATGCACTTCGGTACTTTCCGCCCCATCAACATGCAGCTCTTGCACCTGAATTTCAAAACGAGTTGCTTCAATTTGGGCGCATTTACATGCATCGGTTCAAACCCACCCATCCGATTTGCGCGCGCCCGATTGACGAGTACCCGCACAACAGCAAGCAAGCCGCAGCCATCATGCTG
>JBIIVI010000351.1:0-3284 GCA_044339555.1 Cyclobacteriaceae bacterium
CGTAGCTGAAATCGCGATCGTAAATGATCGCTTCATCCAATACCAGCGCATTTTCGCGGATGATGCGCCAGGATTCTTTGCCGATTAAAGGAGCATTTGTGCCATTTTTCGGGTCCACATAGGTATACAACCGTTTCATCGTGTTGGAAAACGACTTGCTGGTGGTTTTGTGGAGGTTTGAAACAGCCAACCGGGCCGCCAGCCTGGCGAAGTCGGGGTGGCGTGTCGTCATGGTAGCAGCGATTTCTGCAGCCAGGTTATCCAGTTCCTGGGTGGAAACACCATCGTAAAGGCCATTAATCACCTTCATGGCTACCTCTACGGGGTTAACAAATTTCGGATCAAGGCCATAGCAGAGCTTCTCAATGCGGGCCGTAATCTTGTCGAACTTAACGGACTCTCTTCGTCCGTCACGTTTTACTACGAGCATGGGGCGTGGTTGGTTAAAAAGTTTAAAAAATGAATATGAAAGTAACTAGAAATCTTCGTTCAAAGAAAACTTTGGAGCAGTTTCTTTATCGGAACTGTTCAACACGCCTGCTTTTTGGTACTCGCCCACGCGCTTTTCGAAGAAATTCGTTTTTCCCCGCAAGGAAATCATCTCCATAAAGTCGAACGGATTGGTGGCGTTGTAGATTTTCTTTCCCACCAGCTCGTTCAGCAGCCGGTCGGCCACAAATTCAATGTATTGCCGCATCGAGGCCGCGTTCATCCCGATCAGGTTTACCGGTAGGGCATCGGTAACAAACTCTTTTTCAATCTCCACCGCATCGCGAATGATTTCAATGACGCGGTCTTCCGGAAGCTTATTCGCCACATGTTGCGCGTACAGGTGGCAGGCGAAATCGCAATGGAGACCTTCATCGCGTGAGATCAATTCGTTTGAAAAACTCAATCCGGGCATGAGTCCTCGTTTCTTTAACCAGAAAATGGAGCAGAAGGAGCCCGAAAAGAAAATGCCCTCCACCGCGGCAAAAGCAATCAGGCGCTCCTGAAAGCTGCCTTTCGAAATCCACCGCAAGGCCCAATCGGCTTTCTTTTTCACACAATCCAGCGTTTCGATGGCGTGCAATAGGCGATCCTTTTCTTTTGGATCCTTTACGTAGGTGTCGATCAAAAGCGAGTACGTCTCGGAATGAATGTTTTCGATGGTGATCTGGAATCCGTAGAAGAACTTGGCTTCGGTATACTGAACCTCGCCTACAAAATGTTCGGCCAGGTTTTCGTTTACAATGCCATCGCTGGCTGCAAAAAAGGCCAGAACGTGTGTAATGAAATGCCGCTCGCCATCCGTGAGATTACCCCAATCCGTTAAATCCTGACTCAGGTCGATCTCTTCCGCAGTCCAAAAACTGGCTTCGGCCTGTTTGTAGAACTTCCAAATGTCATGATGTTCAATGGGGAAGAGAACGAATCGGTCTTTGTTCTCTTTAAGGATGGGTTCGTCCAGCAAAACTTGACTCATAGGCGGTTAAATAGTTTGTGTATAAGAAATCGAGCAACCCGGTTTGGAAGGTTGCTCGTGTTAAAATCGCTTGTTACTTCCCCAACACGACTCACCACAGTGATTCGAATCAATGAAGTCAGCAAATATTTGAAATGACTTGGTCATATCAAAGGAGGAATCGAGCGCCACACATCTGTTTTTCCGAGGGAAAAATTGTGCGTGTGCGAAAAGCAGTTCATTTTCATTCACTTAACGAACATGCGTGAAGTGCGGAGTGAGATAAAAAAAATAAAGTTTCTTCAGGAAAAATCGTCCACCAAAAAACTTGATGCTCATCGGATTTTTTTCGGCCGCAATAGGGGTGTTGCTTCCACGAAGCTTCCCAGGTGAACAACCTACTGAGCAGGTGGTCTAGGTGAAAAAGCGCATTTAGGAAGTAATAAAACGGATAAGAGCCTCTGAATGAGTGGATTATATTTTGGAGAGGCGGTTTGTTTTTGTTTGTTCTTGGCCTATCTTTGCACCCCATTTAACGAAATAGTCATGTACGCGATTGTGGATATTGCTGGTAAGCAGTTTAAAGTGAGCAAAGACCAATACATCTATGCACCCAAGATGGAGGGCGATGCGGGAACAGCCGTTGAGTTTAACCAGGTGTTGTTGTTGGATAACGAAGGCTCTGTACAAGTAGGGGCGCCTACGCTGTCGGGTGTGAAGGTATCAGGCAAGATTTTGGAGCATGTAAAAGGCGACAAAGAGATTGTCTTCAAGAAGAAGCGTAGAAAAGGCTATGCCGTGAAGAACGGACATCGTCAGCAATACACAAAGGTGCAGATTGAGAGCATCGGTTAATTTTTGAGTAACATATAACTGTCAAAGAACCATGGCACACAAAAAAGGGGAAGGTAAAGTAAAGAACGGCCGGGAATCCGAAAGCAAACGTCTCGGCATTAAAGTATATGGTGGACAAAAAGTAGTGGCCGGAAATATCATCGTACGCCAGCGTGGTACCAAGCATCATCCGGGCGTAAATGTGGGGATTGGTAAGGACCACACGCTTTTTGCGCTTACAAACGGAGTGGTTGCCTTCAAAAAAGGCCGCAATGACAAATCATTCGTTTCGGTAGTGGCGGAAGCATAGAAATCGTAAGATCTTATTAGAAAGGCTCCCTCAATTGAGGGAGCCTTTCTTTTTTCTACCAGTTCAAAATTGACCCTCTCGCCGTGATTTCAGAATAAAATTTGCCTTTTAAGGTAATGGTCGAACCAATTTACGGTAGTATTACTTTTTTTTTCACCAAAGTGCTTGTTTCAAGGTTGTGTTAATTCTACTTTTACTGTTCAGTAATATTTACCTAACCTAAACCTTAATCTATGAGGAAGTTTTTACTTGTAAGCTTCGCTCTCGTTGTTGGGCTCAGTGCATGGGCGCAGGAACGGGTGGTATCGGGTCGGGTTTCATCGCAAGAAGATGGATCCTCACTGCCCGGTGTGAACGTAGTGCTGAAAGGTACTACCAATGGAACGGTTACCGATGCCGATGGTAACTTCAAGCTCACCGTACCTGCCAGTGGTGGCAGTCTGGTGTTCTCGTTTATCGGCTTGAAATCAGAAGAAGTCGTTATCGGCCAACGTTCGGTGATCGATGTAGCGCTCGGCTTGGATGTACAGCAGTTGTCGGAAGTGGTTGTTGTCGGTCAGGGAGCCTCTAAGGAAAAAAAGGCGCTTGGATATGCTGTTTCTTCTGTTAACAAAGACCAGTTGGCAGCTCGCCCTGTATCTGATTTGGGACGTATACTTCAGGGAAAGATTCCAGGTGTGAATATTACCCCCACGG
>JBIIVI010000352.1:0-3279 GCA_044339555.1 Cyclobacteriaceae bacterium
TCAGGGTTTTAGAGTAGCAGCCGACACATCGATCACAGAAACGCTTCAATTGATTTGGCGGTCAGGAACCGCCTGCTATGTTGCCACCGTGCCTAACCAAAATGGGGGTAAGCCAGTAGAGTTTGCACTCACAGGTGTAAAAGGCGAGCGCTTCATTTTCGAAAATCCCGAACATGATTTTCCCCAGCGGATCATTTACCATCTGGTGAATAAGACTGATTTAGAAGTGGTTTTGGATGCCCCGTACGCGGAGCCACCGGGTGCTGTGCAGCAGCTTGCATTTAAACGCAGGCAGTAAACTATCGCAATATATAACGGGCACCCAGGAAACCGCGCATTCCTTGCAGCGGTGCGTAGTTGTACGAGGCATCGAACCGATCGCCAAAAGGATTTTCGGGATGAAGAATCGGATACTTGGGAATGAAATTCAACAAGTTTTTGATCCCGCCATACACCTGCCACCGCTCGCGAAGTGGCTTAGTCACTTGAATGTTAAGCAGGCTAAACCAGGGTGATTGGGGCGGACGGAAGTCATCCGGTACGATGGGCAAGTGCATCGGGCCATAAACCCGACCGGTGAGATCAAAACTCCAATTAGATTTTGGTAGTGTGTAAGTAGCAGCAAATGTTCCGGAGAAACCTGGTGCATAAAACTGTGGCACGATGCGCGAAGCATCGCCCACCACTTCGCGCTGGTAAACATCCATCAACGTTACACCGGAAATCAACTTGAACCCATTGGTCCAGGAGCGGTCCAGATTAACGGTAAGGCCCTTGGAAATCGCCTCGCCATTCAGGTTGTCGTAGATGATCAAGTTCGGGTCGGTATCGTAGTCGGCAAAAATCTTGTTGGTGAAGTAGGTGTAAAACCCACTCATGTCGATGGTAGTAAAGCCGTTCCGGTGCGTAAAGGTGCGCGCGTAGTTTACGTTCAGGTTCCAGGTTTGTTCAGGTCGCAGGTTGTTTCGAATCAGCAACACACGCGCACCGGTCAGGGCGGCGTGTTCTTCCGTAAAAACATTCACCACCCGAAAACCACTGCCACCAGTTACACGAATGACATCTTGGGGCGTGGGACTGAATTTCAAACTCAGGCGTGGTGTGAAGATGCTGCCGTGGGTCGAGTGGTAGTCGTACCGCATTCCGGTAAGTGTGGTAAACTTCTTGTGCCAGACTGTTTCAGCCTGGGCAAAGAAGCCTGGCAAAAAGGTGCGCTGCGGTTGGTTCACGCCATCGCCCTGCGTAGCAACTGTATTGTCATCATAGTACACATACCGCATGGGCAAACCGGCCAACCAATCGGTGCGCTTAGTTTTCTTCGCCCAGCGGAGTTGGTTAAATGCCACGTACTGGCGGCCCATGTAGGGCATCATTCCATAATAAGAATCCTGCAAGTGGAAGTTGTACGACAAATCCCAATGCAAATCATTGCCTAATTGGTAGACCCCAATAATTTCACCTCGGTTTGTCACGATCGACTCACCATAGACCTGATCGCTGCCGCGGTCGGCCTCCGTCCATTGCATTTGGCCGCCCCACCGGTTTTCGTGGATGTAACGACTGGCCAACGAGAACACACGACCGGAAGGCCGGTAGAAGTTCCACTTATTGAAAAACGAATACCTGCGCTGAAGGGCCACATCCGTAAAGTTGTCGCGGTTAATGTCTCTGCGCTGTTGGTAGTCGAAATGATTTCCGGAAAAAAGTACAGACGATCGCCCCACTTTACCCGCAACCGATAAGTCGGTGTTGAACTCGCCCACACTGGTGCCGAATGCATCTACGCTGATGCGCGCGGCTTGTGCCGGGTCGTGCGTGATGATGTTGATGATACCCGCTACGGCCTCTGAGCCATAAAGCGTAGAGGCGGGTCCTTTCACAACTTCCACACGTTTAATGATGCTGTTGGGGATTCCGAAGAATCCGTACACGGAAGCCAGCGAGCTCACGATCGGCATGCCATCGATCAATACCATGGTGTAAGGACCCTCCAAGCCGTTAATGTGGATATCGCCCGCGCTACACACATTACAGTTCAATTGGGGTTGCACCCCGTTTACCATCGTCAGGGCTTCAAACAAATTTGCCGTGGGGTTCTTTCGAAACAACGCAGGCGAATAGACTTCCACCGGGATAGGCGATTGCATTTTGGTGACTTCGCGCATCGTGCCGCTAATCACCACTTCCTGGAGTTGCGCCACATCTTCCGCTAACTCGAACTCTAGGGTGGTTGCCCGGGCTGAACCTAGAAATATCTTCTTCTCAAGTTTTGTATACCCGATGGCCGAAACCAACAAGGTGTGCTCCCCCGCGGGAAGGGAAAGGCGAAATCGACCTAATGAATCGGCGGCTGTTCCGATATCCGCGCCTTTTTTGAGAATTTGGGCAAAAGGTACTGGTTGCCCCGCGCTGCGCACAACTCCCTGTATGACTGTGGGTTGCGAAAAAACTGCGGCAGAGAAAAAGATCAGAAGATATTTAAACGGGCCGAATTGCATGATTTGCCATGCAAAAATAATAATTTAGACCAATCTAAAAAATAATCCTGTCCCGCTTTGCCCAGAAATAAAGCGCGGCTCCGGGCACCAACGTAGCCGCCACGTACAGTAGAATCAGTGGACTTGTAACCAATACAAACGCCATCATCCACAGCGACACAGCAATGAAAAGAAGGGGTGGCAACGGGTAAAGTGGAATTCGAAAAGCCCGTTTTTCTGCGGAGTGAGTTTTCCGAAGTCGGAAAATCGCCATCACGGTGAGCATGGAGAAAAAGGAGAGGCTTACCGAGATGTATTGGATGATCTCCTGAAACGAGCTAACCACTACCAACAGAATCGACCACGCTAATTGAAACAGAATCGCCACATACGGCATGTTAAACTGGTTAGGCCGGGAAAAAAATCGCAAGCGGGGGTAGTCGTGCCCCATCGCTTCGGTTACTCGTGGGCCGGCAATCGTCATCGCACTAAGCGTTGACAATAACGCCATGCTAAACAGCGAGGTAAAAATTGTGCCAATGGTGGGCCCAAACAGCTTAAAGGCAACCACGTTTCCGATGTCGTTCTTCCCTTGCAACTCTTCGAAGGTGGCTACATGTAAGAACATAGCGTTCAAGGCCAGGTAGATGGCAGTTACCAAAAAAGTACCGACCAGCAAGGCCCTGGGCACATTCCGTACGGGATCCTGCATGTTTCCGGCGACATAAGCGGCCGCGTTCCAGCCCGTGTAGGCAAATACCACATACACCAGCGAGGTTACAAATCCTGCACTGGCAAAAAG
>JBIIVI010000353.1:0-3262 GCA_044339555.1 Cyclobacteriaceae bacterium
TTTGAACGTACGGAGAAAAATTGGTGATATGCATGGCAAGCAGCATGACAAACCTGGGTAACGTTCATAAAGAATTAGGAGAGTTTTCGAAGGCCTTGGCGTATTACGAAAGAACATTGGAATTGGATGCTGCCCGGGCAAACAAGCGGGATATACCCTATGACTTAATGAACATCGCCACGGTCTACTCCGAGCAGGGTCATTACAGTATTGCGCTGGAAAAACTTTTGGAGAGTGAAAGAAAATTTGAGGAGAACCGAGATACCGAAGGTTTGGGATTCGCCCACAATAACCTGGGTATTATTTACCAACGCATGGGCGAGGAGCAGCGGGCGCTGGAAAAGTACCAAAGTGCACGTACTAGCTTTAAGACGGCTGGCTACCTGCGCGGCCAGAGCGAGGCGTTGATCAACATCGGCACAGTGTACCAGGATCGCCATGCGTATGAACAGAGTTTTTCTTACTATCAGCAAGCGCTGGCACTGGCGCTGCAGAGCAAAACGAAATTTACCATAGCGCTCATAAAGGCCAACATCAGTTCTGTACTGGATGACCTCGGAAAACCGCGGGAAGCCGAACAGGCCATTCGGGAAGCGCTTGCACTGAGCCGTGAGATTGGCAGTTTGCAGCGGGAGGCAAGCGCACTTTTTGTGTTGGCGGAATTGCTTGAGAAACAACGGAAGTACGCGGAGGCGTTGAGGTACGCAAAGCAGGGTGCACAGATTAACAGCGTGGCCGGGAAGCGCGAAGACATGCCCAAAATTCTGCGTCTTGTTTCCAGACTATATGCGCAGCAAAATGATTTTGCGAAGGCATTGATGTATGCGGAGTCTGCGCGAACCAGCCAGGACAGCATACTCAGTTTCGAGAAGCAAGTAACGATTGCCAAACTGGAGTCGAAATACCACGTAGCCCAGCAACACGCACGCATTGAGCTACTGGAAAAAGAGCAAACGCTGCAACGGCAACAGCTTGAGAAATCGCGGTGGCAAAAATCGTTCTATGCTACCATCCTGGCTTTGTTGGTTGTTTGTGTGGCTGGCCTGATGCGATTTAATCGAAAGAAAGAGAAAGTCAATCGCCTGCTTTTGGCGCAGAACGAAGCCATTCAGCGCAAGAATGATGAGATTAGTTTACAGCGCGAAGAGATACTGATGCAGAAAGAAGAGTTGCATGCGCAAGCGGCCCTGCTGGCGGATGTGAACAAAACAAAAGAAAAGCTATTCTCTGTTTTGGCGCACGACCTTCGTGCACCCTTAAACAGTTTGCGGGGTTTGATGGACGTCTTTCTGATGGATGCCGCGCACACGAATGGATCGGATAAACATCTACTGGAAAAGTTAAAGCGCGAAGTGGAAAATAATCACTTGCTGTTAGATCATTTATTGCAGTGGTCGTTCAGTCAGAGTAATACCATTGAAACAAAGAAAAAATCTTTTTTCATGGCGAAACTGGTGCAAGAAAAGTTAACGCTGTTTAAAGACATTTATACGGCAAAAAGAATTGAGGTGGTAAATCAGGTAGTGGATGAACTACAGGTGTTTGCCGATGAAAATCAGATTCGGATTGTGCTGCATAATTTGTTGAGTAATGCCATTAAGTTTACTCCGGAAAAGGGCCGGGTTACCCTTGCGGCTTCTAAACGCGATCGGTGGGTGGAGATCCGGGTGAGCGATACCGGCGTGGGCATGCGCAAGGAAGATGCGGAAAAGTTGTTTAAGGGGGAGTCCGTTTTTTCAAACCGCGGCACCCAAAATGAAAGAGGCACTGGTTTGGGGTTGTTTCTTTGCCACGACTTTGTGCAGAACCAGGGGGGTGAGATTTGGGTGGAAAGTACGCCCGGTGCAGGCAGCACGTTTTTGTTTACCGTTTCAAGTGCAGGTTAGTTGCGCGGTTCTTTT
Organism: Cyclobacteriaceae bacterium; assembly: GCA_044339555.1. Lineage (GTDB taxonomy): Bacteria > Bacteroidota > Bacteroidia > Cytophagales > Cyclobacteriaceae > ELB16-189. The sequence goes on from JBIIVI010000353.1 coordinate 1,902, forward strand.
TGGGTGGGGCAGTTCCCGGCCAACGATAGTAGCGTAAAGCCCGCCAGGGGCTGGCGTGCGCGGGGTGCGGACTTGCAGCGGATAGCGTGACCGAGCGCGCGTGGGCAGGTGCATGGGCAGGCGAGGGGGCCGCCAGCGTGCAACCGGTAAATAGTAACTGCTGTTACCGGAAGGTGGCGGGTTAAAAAAGGCAAAAAAAAACCCTCCGGAGGGAGGGCTTTTTTCATGGGCGCGTAACCGTTACCACATAAAGAACTTGTTGCTCCCTACATACTTGCTGATGTCCTGATTGTTGATAATCAAGACAATGAAGTCAATGAAAGGCACCAAGCCAAAGATTCCGAAAAACGTAAAAAAGTACCCTACAATCAGAACGGGGGTCCCACCCAGGTACACCCGGTGAATAGCAATACCGCCTAAAAAGAACGCCAACACCACAGCAATCCAGGGGTTTTTATCCGCCATAATAGCAGTGCCACCCATGGGTGCAGCAAACAACGGAGTAGCCGTTACATCAAACGCCACTGAAGTAGCCGCGCTCAATACTTGTTCAACCGCATCATCATTAACACGATACGCGGAAGCCATTACATCCATGCTTCCCACCAACAACAAACAACCTACAATGAATAAAACTTTTTTCATGTTTTAATTGGGTTAAAAAACGAATTACCGAAATATAGACTATAAAAACAACTACAACTACTGCCGCACCAGCCACTTAATAAAGAAAATAACGCCTATCAACAGTGCAATGCCACCAATGATCAGGAAAACATCAGCCGCTGCCCCTAGCAGAATTCCCACAATGCCCACAGCCCCGAAAACGGCCGCGAGTTTCAAATCGTGATCCATGCCCGCAGCCTTGTCGGCCTTCAATTGTTTTTTGATGGCCGCTTTCTTTTCGGGCGTTAGTTGAGTCTTCAACTGAGCCTTGAGTTGGCTGCGCAGTTCTTTTTGTTCAGCCTTTGAAAGGGAAGCGGGAGTAGCCGTTGGCTCCAGTTCAATGGGCGCTGTCGGCTCCAGCCATACCGGCTCCGCAGATGCGAGCACTTCGTTCGGATCAATCGCAGTTGCGGTGGTTACCATCTGCTCGGGTTGTGTCTTTTGAGCGACCGATTGATAGCGGTGCGTATCAAACCGGTACGCCATTTTGGGAGTAGAGCATGACGACCAAACCAAAGCGCCAACTACAACATAGACCAAGTGCTTCATATGCATAACTATTTAGGGGTGTGTTTATCTTTTCGAAAGATAGAAATTATACGTTGGAAAAAACGCTTCTCGAACTCCCAGAAAAACCGAAACTGGCCGAACACAAATCCGTAACCCAGAAGAAACAAATTGTACACAGGCAAAAT
>JBIIVI010000054.1:0-14413 GCA_044339555.1 Cyclobacteriaceae bacterium
ATCCGGATGTTCGGTAAAGATGAATGCGAAAATGTACTGTTGTTTCTGAAAATTCTAAAGATTGCTACGAGCGAAGCTAAGAAAGAAAAGCCGAAGAAAATCAATGCGGTGATTCCAAAATTCAAAGCTATTTCGATCAGCTATTTTTCGCCCGTGTCGCTTATTAAAATGGACGAAGAGTTTGTTGACAACCTCACCAGGCTGGAGGTGTAGCGACTACACTTCCAACTTAATGATGCTCTCGTGCGAGAGCGGCTTGTTGAGGTACAACTTAACGTTGGGATATTTTTTAGAACGATTAAAGTCCTGAGGGTTAATCGAAGAAGTTAACATCACAATGGCGCACTTCTTTTTGGCAGCATTGCTCAGCTTTTCAAACTCATCCAGGAACTGAAAACCGTCCATCAGCGGCATATCGATGTCCAGGAAAATCACGTCTGGAAGTACCTTGTCGGCCATTTCCAACTTTTCCATGTTTCGCAAAAACTCGATGGCACTCTTTGCGCCAGTGTGGGTATAAATATTTTCAGCAACGGCTGCCGCCTCAATCATCTTTTGGTTGATGAGATTGTCGATCTCGTTATCATCGATCAACATTACGGTGCGAAATTTCTTTGCTGCCATGGTTAGAAAAGACTGATTTATCTGGCGTCTAAAATAGAACTTGCGTAACGGATTTGCAAGCCGATTACAGATCGAACTTGATTCCTTGGGCTAACGGTAAGTTGGAGCCGTAATTGATGGTATTGGTCTGTCTACGCATGTAGGCTTTCCAGGCATCCGAGCCCGACTCGCGCCCGCCCCCCGTTTCCTTTTCGCCCCCAAAGGCACCACCAATTTCGGCACCGCTTGTTCCGATATTTACATTGGCAATTCCGCAGTCGGAGCCAGCAGGCGATAGGAACAATTCCATCTCTTGCATATCGGTTGTCATAATCGAAGACGAAAGCCCTTGCTTTACACCATTCTGAAGTGAAATGGCCTCCGGCAACGAACTGAATTTCATTAAGTAGAGGATGGGGGCAAAAGTTTCGTGTTGCACAATCGGCCATTCGTTTCGCACTTCCGCTACCGCGGGTTTCACGTAACAACCCGACTCAAATCCCGAGCCTTGTAGAACTCCGCCCTCAATCAAGAAGTTGCCTCCAGCCCTGATTACCTCCGCTAACGCGGTTTCGTAAGCCACCACTGCTTGTTTATCGATTAACGGCCCCATGTGGAACTGTTGATCCAACGGATTCCCGATTTTGATTTGCCCATAGGCCTTCACCAGGCGTTGGGTGAAATCCTCATATATTTTTTCATGAATAATAAGCCGCCGGGTTGTTGTGCATCGCTGACCGGCTGTACCTACCGCGCCAAACAGTGCCGCGCGCATCGCCATGTCCTGATTGGCTTTTTCGGTAACGATAATTGCATTGTTACCGCCTAGCTCCAGCAAAGCACGACCGAGTCGTTCGCTTACAGTTTTTCCAACAGCCTTGCCCATTCGGGTCGATCCGGTTGCCGAGATCAAGGGCACTTGTTCGCTGGCAGCCAACCACTGCCCCACTTCCATGCCTCCGTTCACCAAACAACTAACGCCTTCGGGAACTTGGTTTCGGCCAAACACGTCCGCCACAATCTGTTGACAAGCAACACTGCATAACGGGGTTTTCTCAGACGGCTTCCAGATACAGGTATCGCCACATACCCAGGCAATCATGGCGTTCCAAGCCCAAACCGCTACCGGAAAATTAAAAGCTGAAATGATCCCCACGATACCAAGTGGGTGATACTGCTCGTACATCCGATGCAAGGGCCGCTCGGAGTGCATCGTCAGCCCGTGTAGTTGCCGCGACAGGCCTACAGCAAAATCGCAAATGTCAATCATCTCCTGCACCTCGCCCAACCCCTCTTGATAGGACTTACCCATTTCGTACGACACCAACTTTCCCAGCGGCTCCTTGAACCTGCGGAGCTCTTCCCCAATTTGGCGGACGACTTCACCGCGTTGAGGTGCAGGGACCATCCGCCAATGGAGAAATGCCCGATGTGATTGTTCCACTACCTTTTGAAAAGCGGCTGAGTCAGCTGCTTGAACCTGGCCGATCAAGGCGCCATCTACTGGGGAATGCGATTGAAGATAACCACCACTTGTACTAAGCCATTCCTTCCCGGTGGAAACTCCCGGATTCGTGTTAGAGATACGTAATTGCTTCCAAGCTTCAGGCAGACCAAAAGACATCATAAGAATAGTTTAATACGCGGGCAAAACTACAAAAAACCGCTGCCCTACCAGTCAATTCCTGTCACAACCCGCTCGCCCTTGGAGTTCTGGCCTTCAATCAACACCGCGCCGTTTTTCATGACCATCACAAGGTTCAAATCTCGCACGTCATCAATGGCTACCTTGTCGATGTGTGTGATAATCACGCCAGGAGCCAGATCTTTGTTTTTCCAAGGGCCTTCTTGTATGGCGACTATTCGCACACCGCCATCAAGTTGCAACTCGGTTAGTTCGCGGTAACTCAAATCCTCAAAGCGGGTCCCTTGCATTTCGTAATCCACCGGAGGTTTGCGCGGTTTGTCACTTCCATCAAAATCTTTTAGCACCGCTTTTACTTCGGCCTCCCCGCCTGCTCTGCGGTAGGTTACTCTTACCTGTTGCCCCGGTCGGTTTCGCGCCACCCATTCCTGTAACTCGGAAACCGAGTTAACCGGATGACGATCAATTGCGGTAATCACATCACCCGGAGCCAAGCCCGATTGTTTGGCGGCCCCACTGTTGTTGACATGCGTGATGTAAACGCCTTGCACCACATCCAATTTTTGATCTTCTGCTAACTCCTGGGTTACGTTCACAATTTGGATTCCCAGCATGCCCCGTTGAACGGATCCAAACTCCAGTAAATCATCCATCACTTTTTTCACCAACGATACCGGTATCGCAAAGGAATAGCCCGAGTATCCACCTGTTGCGGTAGCGATGGCGGTGTTGATACCAACCAATTTGCCCTCCAAGTTAACAAGAGCGCCTCCACTGTTTCCTGGATTCACGGCGGCATCCGTTTGGATGAACGACTCCACCTGCAGGTTATTACGATCACGTAAGATGTCGATATTTCTGGCTTTGGCGCTAACAATGCCAGCCGTCACGGTGGAAGTAAGGTCGAAGGGATTGCCAACAGCTAACACCCAATCTCCGGGCTCGATCTCATCGGAGTTACCGTATTCCACGAAAGGAAGTTGCGTAGCCCGGATTTTTAAGAGCGCCAAATCTGTACTTGGGTCGCGCCCAATCACCTTTGCGAAAAAACGCTGATTGTTGTTTAGCACAACTTCCAGATTGGTGGCATCTTCGATCACGTGGTAGTTCGTGGCCACATAGCCATCGTTAGAGATGATTACACCGGAGCCCGAAGAGCGGGCGTGCGGGTTTAAAAACTGATCGATGGCATTGAGACTGAAGTTGCCGGAACCAAACGAAGCCCGAATGTGGACTACTGCTGGCACCACACGACCGGCTGCTTCTTTAAAGTTAACATGACCACCGCCTGATACTCGGATCTCTGCGTTTCGGGTAGGCAGCACTTTTTGTTGATGCTTTTCTATCGACTGGTAGGCAGCTACTGGTTCCAGCCAACGGATCGCCAACAAACCACCAACCACCGCGCCAATCGCCGAAGCAACCAACACCAACAATACCAACAGCGATCGTTTCATTCTCTACATTTTTGAAGTTGATAAAGATAGTAGATAAACACGCGATCTCCGCAGACGGCAACCAGCAAAAAAAAAGGGTGTTAAACACCCTCTTTCCAAAACATTTTCTCTAGCTTACTTCACATCAATCGAGTGCTTCAGCACTTTCTTTTCGTCTTTGGGTAAGCGAATTTCAAGAATGCCATTATGGTAGCTAGCGGTTATTCCAGCTGCGTTTACAGTCTCGGGCAGATAGAACGAACGGTTGAAGGAACCAAAATGCGTTTCGCGCGTGTAGAAGTGGCCGTTCTTTTTCTGATCCTCTGCTTTCCGCTCGCCACTTACGGTTAAGTAATTGTCTTGCAGGTCGATTTTGAAATCTTCTTTTCTCATTCCGGGCACAGCCAATTGAATTTCGAACTCCTTTTCAAATTCAACTACATCCGTACGCGGAGTAAACGAAGTCTCCAAGACGCCGCGATTCAACGAATTGTCGAACAACCGGTCTACCAGCGTGGCAAAAGCTGTGGGCACAAAATCAGCGGTACGATACTTCACGATGTTCATAGTTTTTTATTTTTTGAGTGAAACATATTTCTCGAACACCTAGCCTACCATGAAAATTTGTACCAACTGATTTATTAGGTCATAATGGCATGTTCTTAAAGAAAAGTATAACATAATGCGTCTTTTTGTCATTATTTGATTTCAGATGGAATTTGAAACTTTATTTTCCGATCATCCTATTTTTTCAAATTAGATTTTAGAAAGCCGCTATATTTCTGGCCTAAGTTTCGAAATCCGATGAATCTTAACCTAAAAGCCAAACAAGAAAATACTTTCGATGCTATTGTTGTTGGAACAGGCATCAGTGGCGGCTGGGCCGCAAAAGAACTCACCGAAAAAGGCCTAAAAACCTTGGTGTTGGAGCGAGGTCGAATGGTAGAACATCCCAACTACCCCACCGCTACCAAAGACCCTTGGGAGTTTCCGAATGGCGATCGACCGACTCAAGAAGACCTTAAGCAGCAGGGGGTGCAAAACCGAACTGGCTATACAGTTCGCCAATCATCTAAGCACTGGTTTGTGAACGACCTGGAAAACCCCTATTCCGAAAAAGAAGGCAAACGATTCGATTGGATGCGGGGCTACCACGTAGGGGGCCGTTCCATCATGTGGGGACGCCAAAGCTACCGCTGGAGCGACATGGATTTCGAGGCAAACCTGAAGGATGGCATTGCAATCGACTGGCCCGTGCGCTACAAAGAGATAGCACCTTGGTATGATTATGTAGAAACGTTTGCCGGCATTAGCGGGCAAGCCGAGAACCTCCCCCACCTGCCTGATAGCAAGTTCCTTGCTCCGATGGAACTGAACTGCGTTGAAAAAGAGTTGAAAAAGGCCATGAACGACAAGTTTGGACGCCTGCTTACTATTGGCCGGGTGGCGCATATTACCTCGCCTTTGGCCCATGACAAGAGCAAGCAACGTGGGTCGTGCCAATACCGCAACCTTTGTATCCGGGGCTGCCCCTATGGTGGTTACTTCAGTAGCAACTCCTCCACACTGCCGGCGGCCGCAGCTACCGGAAATATGACGCTCCGGCCCAACTCAATCGTTCATGAACTGATTTTCGATGAAAAAGCAGGTAAAGCAACGGGCGTAAAGGTATTGGATGGCGAAACAGGTGAACAGATTGAATTCTTCGCAAAGGTCATTTTTCTCTGTGCATCTACGATGGGTTCGACTTTTATTTTGATGAATAGCTTGTCGAGCCGCTTCCCCAACGGTTTGGGTAATGATAGCGACCAACTCGGCCGGAATATTATGGACCACCATTTGGGCGTTGGCGCCAGCGGAGAAATGGAAGGCTTTGAAGATAGTTATTACACCGGGCGGAGAGCCAATGGGGTATACATCCCACGCTTTCGGAACATCGGCAAAGACAAGCGCGACTATTTGAGGGGCTTTGGATATCAGGGCGGCGGCAGCCGCCAGGGTTGGTCGCGCATGGTGGCCGAATTGAGTCTGGGGGCCCAACTCAAGGAGGAGGTTGCTTCACCCGGCAAATGGACCATTGGAATTGGTGGCTTCGGGGAGGTATTGCCAGACGCTACCAACCGTGTAACCATCAACCGTGACAAAAAAGACAAGTATGGACTACCGACTCTGTTGTTCGATACAGAGCTGAAAGAAAACGATTTCAAAATGCGGAAAGACATGGCCAGCGATGCGGCTGAAATGTTAGATGCCGCGGGTGCAAAAAATGTTCGAAGCTTTGATAACCCGAGCAGTCACGGCTTGGGGCTGGGCATTCACGAGATGGGAGCTGCCCGCATGGGAAAAGATCCCAAGTCATCCGTGCTCAACAAATTTAATCAGGTGCACGCCTGCAAAAATGTTTTTGTAACCGATGGCTCCTTCATGACCTCAGCGGCTTGCGTAAATCCATCGCTCACCTACATGGCATTTACTGCTCGGGCGACCGATTATGCTGTTAGTGAATTAAAAAAGGGTAACTTGTAAAACGTTTAAGCATTGTATGTATGAATAGACGAGAAGCGATTCAGCGCACCGCCACGTTACTTGGATTTGCGGTATCCGTACCCGCCATGACAGCCATTTTGAACGGCTGTAAGGCTACACCGGAATTAAATTTTACGCCTGTGTTCTTGACACCAGAGCAGGCCCAAACAATCCGAGCTGTTGTGGACATTATCATCCCAAAAACCGATACGCCTGGAGCCGTTGATGTAGGGGTTCCTGGATTTGTGGATCTGATGCTAAAAGATGTTTATAGTAAAGAAGATCAAGACCGGTTTATGGCCGGCCTCGCAGATTTTGAGGCAGGTGCCGTAAAAGCAGGCGATGCTTTTATAGACATGGATCCTGAAGCCCAATTGGCTTACTTAAAATCCGTTCACGATCCAGCGGTAGAAGCTCAGAAAAAGGGGGAACTGAAAGAACGCCCGTTTATTTTGATGGTCAAGGAACTTACCCTGCTGGGATTCTTTACATCCGAGCCCGGAGCTACTCAAGTTTTGCAGTATAACCCGGTACCCGGCGCGTATCACGGTTGCGTACCGCTGGCAGAAGTGGGCAAAACCTGGGCTACCTAGGAAACAATTGCATACGATAGTTTAAAAAGGGAGGAACCACCAGGCTCCTCTTTTTATTCACCGATAGCTGAATAGTCGTTCGATGCGATGTAGTTGGGATAGATCGCCAGATGCTTTTTCCAAACTTCTTCCGTTAGCAAATCGCGCAATTGAGAAACATTGGTTTTAGAGACCGCCGAAACAAATACAACGCAGTCAAACCCTTTGTTACGGTAGTACCCTTGCATTTCCTGAATGGTTGCCTCGTCAGAATTGGGCAGCATGTCTACTTTATTCAATACCAAAATAGTAGGAATGTTGCCAGCACCAATTTCCGCGAGTGTTTTCTGCACGACTTCAATATGATTATCGTGAAACGGATGAGCTGCATCCACCACATGCAAAAGCAAATCAGCTTCGCGCACTTCATCTAATGTGCTTTTGAACGATTCAATCAGGTGATGTGGCAGTTTTCGGATAAACCCCACGGTATCCGACAAAAGAAAAGGAATGTTGTGGAGAACTACTTTTCTGACGGTTGCATCCACGGTTGCAAACAGCAAGTTCTCGGCTTTCACCTGAGCCTTGGATAACAGGTTCATCCAGGTTGACTTTCCGGCATTGGTGTAACCCACCAGCGCCACCCGCACCGTTTGTGCACGCCCCTTGCGTTGGGTAGCTCGCTGGCGATCAATTTTCTTAAGCTCCTCTTTCAGAAGGCTGATTTCGTTGCGAATAATCCTACGATCCGTTTCAATTTCCTTTTCACCGGCACCACCTCGGGTTCCGGTTCCACCTCGCTGCCGCTCCAAGTGGGTCCACAACCTAGTAAGTCGCGGCAACAGGTATTGATTGCGCGCTAACTCCACCTGCACCTTGGCTTGGGCAGTCTGTGCCCGCATCAAAAAAATATCCAAAATGAGCAGGCTTCGATCATAGATCTTTACCCGCACCTCGCGGGTAGACGGGTTTAGTTCCTTCTCTAAATTCCGGAGTTGGGAGGGGGATAAATCGTCATCAAAAATCAACGCAGTTAATTCATGTTGAAACACAAACTGTTTGATCTCATCCAACTTACCGCTACCTACAAAAAAACGAGGATCTGGATGCTTCAATCGCTGGGTAAATCGATTGCGGACGTTGATACCAGCGGTTTCCGCCAAAAACGCAAGCTCATCCAAATGCTCAGTCATCTCGTCTTGATTAACATCGGGCGTGATGATACCGATTATGGCCGCTTGGGTCTGCAACATGGGAATACAAACCTAACGGTTTTTACCGGGCAAGCTTCAATCTTCCGGTTACTTTCAGTAATTTTGAAAGATTAATTATCCGGTAGTTAGTGCTATTAGTCTAAACCTGTCGCGCGAGCGGAAGAACGAGTTGGCCGAATGAGAATTGCAATTGTTCTGAATACGTCCTGGAATATCTATAATTTCCGGATGAATTTCATTCGCGAGTTGCTCGCACAAGGCCACGAAGTTCACACGGTGGCTCCCCATGATAAATTTACAGATCGGTTGATTCAATCAGGTTGCCATCATCATGATATTAAAATGGACAGCCGGGGCGCGAATCCGATTAAGGACGCTGCGTTGATTTTCGAGCTTTGGTCGAAGTATCGCAAAATCAAGCCGGATATCATTTTACATTACACCATCAAACCCAACATTTATGGGTCTATTGCGGCTTCGTGGTTGGGTATACCTGTAATCAACAATGTTTGTGGTTTAGGCACTGTTTTTCTGAAAGATGATCTGGTATCGGGAATCGCGATATTTTTATATAAACACTCGTTTAAATACCCGAAAAAGATTTTTTTTCAGAATAATGACGACCTCAAGCTATTTGTTGCAAAGGGGCTCGTGCCCGGTAAAGCAGCCGACTTGCTTCCCGGCTCAGGCGTAGATTTAGAACGTTTCGCGCCCTCGGAATTTAAGCGAAATAAGAAGTTCACTTTCTTGTTGATTTCGCGACTCATCACCGATAAGGGCGTGTTAGAGTTCATTGATGCAATCAAATCGCTCAAACTGCAAGGCGCTGACGCTCGTTTTCAGATTTTAGGCCCGAAAGATCCGCTTCACAAACGTGGCATTAAGTTAAAGACGATCGATAGCTGGTTGCAAGCCGGCTTCGTAGAATACCTCGGCACAACCGAGGATGTGCGTCCCTTTATACATCAAGCGGACTGCATCGTGCTTCCATCCTACCGGGAGGGGGCGCCACGTACCCTTTTGGAGGCCGCTTCGTCTGGAAAACCGATCATTGCTACCGACGTGGCCGGTTGCCACCATGTGGTCGAAAACAACTTTAACGGACTTTTGTGTGAAGTAAAAAACGCGACCGACCTGGCGAACAAAATGTCGACCATGATGAACATGACCGACAGCCAATTGCAGCAAATGGGACAAAACGGCCGCAAAAAAGTGAAGGAACAATACAGCGAATCGGTCGTAATCGACAAGTACCTTCAAGCCATTCAGGAACTCGCGCCAGCCCGGTAAAGCCCCGCAAAATTCGGCCCGCCCGGCATGAATTAGCCCAAAACAATTAACTTCGCCACCTAATGATTTCGCTGACTGGCCGGACATTTTTATCCTACCTTTTCCTTGTTCTGGCGCTTGGATTGGCCGGTTGTTCTTCATACAAAAAAAGCCTATTTCTAAAGACCTCAAAAAATCTGCCACTTAAAGGCCCTACTGCTGACCTCTTGGTTCCCGAAAGCGAGATCATCCTGCCGTTCGATATCTTAACGTTAGAAGTTTACGCTGCGAATGGTGAGGCACTGATTGATCCCGAACGCGCCTTGAGCAAAGCAACCGGAAACGTGACCACGGTAACGGCATCACCTCAATACACGGTAGATCATGATGGTGCGGTGAAGTTGCCGTTGATCGGAGTACAAAAATTAGGGAACCTTAACCTGCGAACCGCTGAGCAAAACCTACAAGAAAAGTATAACACTTTTTACAAAGACTGCTTTGTAAAAATTTCCGTCACGAACAAACGTGTTACGATTATCGCAAACGGTGGGAAAGTGATTCCTTTAGCAAACGAAGGGATGACAGTATTGGAAGTTATTGGTTTAGCTGGCGATGTTACTCGGGAGGCAAAAACTGAAAACATCCGGTTGCTCCGAGCGGGCGAAGTCATCCTTCTCGACTTAAGCGTAGTAACAAACTATCCAGCGAATAACGTGTTGGTCAAGTCGGGCGATATCATTTACCTGGAACCTGTAAGACGGCCATTTGTGGAAGGCCTTCGAGATGCTTCACCTTTGATAGGTCTTGTGATCAGTCTTTTGACGCTGTACATTTTTTTTCGATCAACGAATTAAAATGCCCGATATCCAATCATCCGCCTCATCGCCAATCGAAGGAATCGATTTCCCAAAGTTGTTGATTCTTTTGAGGCGGTATTTTTTTGTACTGCTTATCCTTTTTGTGGTACCCATTATTGGCGGTTACCTCTATTTGCGCTACACAAAAAACGTTTACGAATCCGAATCGGAATTGAAGCTCGAGATCAAAAAACAAACGGAACTAGCGCTTCTGCCAACAGTTGAAAACCAGCCCGGCAGCGAGCTCTCGGGTGAAATCGAGCAAATTCGATCCAAGGTTTTTTTGGCAAAGGTGGCGGATTCTCTGCCGCTAAAAATCAGTTACTACTATGTGGGAAAAGTTTTAAACAACGAACTGTACAAACAAAATCCGTTTGAGGTAGTGGTTCGGCAGTCAGCTAAAACGCTATTAGATGTAAACTGGATGGTAGAGTTTTCCGGTAATGGCGGTCGAGTTTTTTTGTCGAAGGATCAATCCATTCCGTTTGAATTTGATAAGCCCATTAATCTTGCTGGTGGTTTAGTTCGCTTTCAAAAAACTTCTCATTTCCAAAATGAAAATGATGCAACGTATTTCTTTATCATCCACAGCGAGCAGCAGTTATTGAATTATTTGCGTGGCAACCTACAGGTAGAGCCAATCAACCTGGAAGCCAGCACAATTAAGGTGGCCTTTCGTGACTACAATGCCCTCAAAGCTTACGATATCGTAAACACCATCGATTCACTCTACCTCAGCTTTAGCAATGAGCAAAAGTCGCTTGCCACGAAACAAAAAATCAATTGGCTGAACAACGAGCTGGGCCAGATTGAATTGAAAATGGAGGACTATGAAAATTATTTCGAGCAGTTTATGCTTGCGAACAAAAGTAGCAGTACCTCGGAAGAAATTCGAAAAATCATTTCATCGCTCTACAAAACCGACTCGCAACGCTATCAAGTGCAAAAGCGAATTCGCGATTTAGAAGTTCTTCAAAAATCCATTTCATCGAACGAAGCATCCAGAATCCAGAATATCAGTCCGGATTGGCCGGCTACTTTGGTAGAGAGCATCAAAGAAAAGCAAAAACTCACTCAACAAGAGCTCTCGCTGTCGTTGTCGCACAATCCAAATACTCTTGTGTACAAGCAAGTCGACCAAAGCCTCCAAGTAGTCTCAGCTGAAATCGAAACCCAGATAGATGATCTCCGAAATGCCCTACAATCGTCTTTGCAAGAACTGAACAAACGAAAGCAAACCCTCGAGAATCAATTTGCCACGTTGCCGACCAAAAACACGGAGTTCACCAAAAACCAACGATTCTACAAACTCTACGAAGAATTTTACCTTTCCATGATGCAATCCCGGGCGGGAATCGAGATAACGCAGGCCGGCTCGCTGCCGAATTTCGCAATTTTATCGGCTGCCACATTACCAATGACCCCTGTGTCGCCCAAACGCTTGTTGATTTACGGTGTGGGATTCACCGCGGGGTTCGTTCTTTGTTTCTTCTTCATGGGTATTGCATACCTGGCGCATAACAAAATCACCGGCCAGCATGAGATTGAGAAAGCAACTGATATTCCTGTATTGGGAGTCATCCCACATTCCAAGAAAAAATCAGTAGATGGTCTCCACGTTATTCACCGGCCAAAATCCCGCATAAGCGAAGCACTTCGGATTCTGCGTACGAACCTTGATTTCTTCATCGAAGGAAAGAACAAGAACGTGATTTGTGTTACCTCTACGGTAGGTGGCGAGGGCAAATCGTTTGTAGCCGCAAATCTTGCCGCTCTTTTTGCTTTAGCACAAAAGAAAGCCGTTTTGGTGGATCTGGATCTTCGAAAAGCAAAGACACCAGCCTTTCCTTCCGGCAATGCCGAGATAGGGATGAGTACCGTACTCATTAAGCGATACGCACTTGAAGACGCGATTGTAAAAACAAGTTACCCAAACTTATCTTTTATTCCTTCTGGCCCGATTCCGCCAAATCCGGCGGAATTGTTGATAAATGGTGAGTTCAATGCGTTAATCGAATCGCTAAAAGCAAAGTTTGATTTCATTATCCTGGACACGCCCCCCTCGGGTTTGGTTACAGATGCGATTATGATAATGAAAAAGGCAGATATCAGCATCTACCTGGTGCGTGCCAACTACTCCAAAAAAGAGTTTCTGCAGCACATTAACCGACTCAAGCAACTCCATCAATTTCCAAAACTTTCCATCGTCCTCAATGCATTGCCCGTTAATACCAAGGGTTATGGATACGGTTACTATGACGAACAAGGGTAGATTGAATCATTCCTGACGTGTTTTTCAATCGCAAAACAAAGGCAATCAAAAAGGACCTGATGAGCGACTTTCACTCTCATCTCATCCCCAAAATGGATGACGGAGTAAAGGAGTACCAAGAGGCGCTAGAAATCATACATCAGTTAAAGCAATTGGGGGTAAGTAAAATTGTAACCACTCCCCATATCTCCAGACATGCATACCCGAATACCCACGAAGATATTCGTGAGCAGTTTTCGCTTTTGCGGAAATTTATCAGCGATCAAGATCCGACTATTGAACTTTCCGTTGCTGCTGAGTATTATTTAGATGACTTCTTTCAGCAACAAATACAAAATCACGAACAGCTCCTCACGTTTGGACGCCAACACCTTTTGTTCGAGACTAATTACCTAAGCGAACCCTTTTCGTTAAAAGAAGTAATCTTCCAATTGATCACACAAGGTTACCGCCCCATGTTGGCACATCCAGAACGGTATCATTTCCTTTCGGTAGCAAAAGCCGAAGACCTTCGCAGTCGCGGAGTCAACCTTCAACTAAACCTTCTATCCTTAATTGGGTACTACTCACAACCCGTGCAACGTTTGGCAGAAAAACTAATCGATGCTAAGCTCATTAATGCTGTCTCCTCCGATTGTCACCAGCCTGCTCAAGCACAATTCTTAACCAAGGTGGCTCAATCAAAATATTTCCATCGCGTTCTTGAGTTGCCGCTCATTAACTTCAATCTCCACACATGATTGCTGTAACCGGTGCTTCTGGCTTGCTGGGTGGCGTAATGGTAGATTACCTCCGCACCCGCGGGTTGCCTGTAATAGCCATTATACGGCAAACTTCTCAAGATACTCACTGTCGTTCCGCCACATTGGACGATCCTGCCAGTTTGGTGGAAGCGTTTCAGGGAATAGAAACAGTTGTGCACTCAGCTGGACTTGTTTCGTTCAATCCAAGGCAGAAAAAACAGCTTTACCAGACAAATGTAGAAGGTACGGCCAATGTAGTTAATGCCGCGTTGCAGGCTGGCGTAAAGAGGCTCATCCACATCAGTTCGGTGGCGGCCTTGCCACGACCAACGGATGGCAACTCTGTCAACGAATCGGCCAAAGCGTTGGATAGCAAAACCGACTTCCCATCGTACTACGGGTTCACGAAACATCGTGCCGAAATCGAAGTGTTTCGCGGAGGCGAAGAAGGTTTGCAAATAGCCATTGTCAATCCATCCGTTGTTTTAGCACCCTCCGCCACCCTTCGCAGCAGTGCACGGATCTTTGAGTATGTGCTGAAGGAAAAATGGTTTTATACCAACGCGTGGCTGAATTACGTGGATGCGCGCGATGTAGCTGAAGCAATTGTAGCAATGAACCATCGATTTCCCAATGGCGAACGTTTTATACTAAATGGAGGTACCGTTCCGTACATTGATTTCTTTTGTGAAACTGCGCGGCAATTGGGCAAACGAGGCCCGGTGATTCGCGTTAATCAGCAATTGATTTGGTTGGCAGCTGCGCTGGAAGAGTTTCGATCGTTTGTCCTGCAAAAAGAGCCCATCATTACGCGATCGATGGCCAACTCACTACGAAAAAAAGTTCAATACGGTGCCTCGAAATCGGTGGATTTGCTCAACATGACGTACCGGCAATTACAAGATACAGTTAATTGGTGCTGTGGATTTTACCGCGAGAACGTTAATCCAAACTATTAACATTTGCAACTGGCTTTTGGGCGATTCCTTGGCGAGTTTTGGCGCTTGTTTTGCAAGCCCCACTTTTAACTCAGATCATTTTTCTATACTTTAGACAAACCTTTCGAGTACATGGAGCAAGAATTCAGAAAACGCGAAGAGGAAGAACTGATCAAGCGTTTTGAAGAAAGTATCAAGCAGGAAACATCTCCTTTTTTTGATGAAGATGAATTCGAAACAATCATCACCCACTATCAAGACCGGTCGAAATTCAAAAAGGCAATTCTAGCGGCCAACCGAGCCGTTGAGCAATTTCCTTATTCCACTGAATTACTCAC
>JBIIVI010000354.1:0-3243 GCA_044339555.1 Cyclobacteriaceae bacterium
AGTTGGATACCAACCCGTTCTCCACACGCTTTACGGTTACCACCAGTTCTGCATCCACGTGCGCGGCCGAACAAAGCGAGTAGGCCCGGCGCACTTCTTTGCCGTTGATATTCAAAATCAACGTGAGGAACTGCCCAGACTTGTAGGCAATCTTACCAGCGGGCTGCTCAAACCAAATCGAAATGGAATCTTTTGTTTCGCGCACGATTTTTTTTACCAACAAATCGTGGTAGTGTGGGCCATGCGCCTCGTCCTTCTTCTCCGTTTTCTTAAAAAATCCAAATGCCATACTGCTTCACATTATCGGGCTGCAAAACTACGCTACTGCCCTGCAATTTCCACGCCTCCCGACTAGATATTGAACCAATATGTTAGTTTCAAGACCAACGCGCGGTTTTTGCTGGAAAAGTTTTGCGGCAGGTAATTCTCGGTATAGACGATAAAGAAGTCGGAGGCAGGTTTAAACCGATATTGAAAGCGGGCATTCAGATTCACGTTATCGAACCGGTCGTTGTATTGCAGAAAGGTGGTGAGGAAGATTTTGTCGGTAAACGTGAGATCCAGCCGCGGTTGTATCAACAAAAAAGTGGTGCTGCCAAAAGCTTCCGGCAACCGGATATCGTTGTAGTCTACCGTGACCGAAAGGCTGCCAAACGGCTGATACCGATAATTGAGTGTGCCGCCCACACTACCGCGCTGGCCGTTGTAAAAGCCACCCATGGTTGTGTTGAGCGAGTAATTAAAAACCTTGCGGGTATCGGAACTGTACTGCAGACTGAATTCCCGCCACTCGAATCGCTCGCCCGCCAACAGCGTGCTGTCGCCCCTCGGAAAAATCGGATTGAATCCCTCCGGCAAACGTTGAAACACATCCGTATAGTTGGCGGAAAACTGAGCCGTGTTTTTGAAGTTGATGTCGTAGCCACCGCCAATCGTATAATCGGTAAGCGTGCCGTCTGGCAATGCGGTGTAGTTGGCTTCCACACTGGGCGCCATGCGGGCAATTTTATGGGAGTTGGGGAACATCGGAGTTTCCACTCGAAAAAAACCACCGTGATAGCCCGGATAAACCGCCAGCGAAGGCACAAAACCAACCTCGGCGTTGTAGTTCCTGCCCACGCCATTCTGTGCAACGAACACATTCAGATTGCGACTGAAGTAACCGAGAAAAGCACCGTACGAATAATTCTTGTCGTTGGAGAAATCATCCAAACCTCGGTGATAGAAGAAATCGCCATTCCAACGGTTGCTTTTGGTAAACAAATTAAAGTCCGCCCCTACCACCCGGTTGTGCCGGTTTAACCGGATGACCGTATCGCCCTCCACGACTTTTCTGCGTAACAGACTTGGATTATAAAAACGCGTGGAGTCATAATCCCCCAACCCCACCGATTCTTTGTTCACGAAAATCAGACCGATGTTCGAGCGCGAAAACACCTGGCGTTGGATCACCCCCACGGTATAGTTTTGTGCAGGCAAACCCAGCGCGGACTTTTTTTGCGTTTGCAAGTTGAGCAAGCCTACACGCCAATCCGAACCCAGCTTGCCACTAAGGCGTGCACCATACGCGATGGGCACTTGCCGCGTAGCTCCGGAGGAATCCGAAATCAAACCCAGTCTGCGCGAAAAGAAAGGCCTTGAATCCGGAAAGCCCTGCTGCGCAAACAAATCGCTGTTCTCCAAAAAAAACTGCCTGCGCTCTGGAAAGCCAAATTCAAAACGGGTGAGGTTGATGATTTGCCGATCTACTTCCACATTCGAAAAATCCGGGTTCACGGTCAGGTCCAAATTAAGCGCAGGTGTTAGCGCCACCTTTGCATCAAAACCCACCTGCGATTTTGTGGCGACCTGCCCGGCATCGTCTTTTGCCGTGTTTAATGTGACATAAGGAATCAATGACACATTCATTCCCGCGTGCGGCACCTGATCTTCCCACACGGTCTTACCGGCATACGAAAACGAAGCAGGTATATAGGCTACTGGCGTGGCAATCCAACTCGACACCTGATTGCGCTTTACATCGTTGCGCACGAAGGTGATGTTCCAGGGTTTTTGATTGTAACGAAAAGATTTGAACGGGATGGAAAGCTCCGCCACCCAACGATCACCCAGCCGGGTAACGTGGCTAAACCATTTATTGTCCCAGCTATCGTTAAACGCATCGTCATTGGTGCCGCCATTGGAAATAATTCCTTCGGATTGCACACCCATGGGAGTGATAGTAAAATAGAATCCGTTGGTATAGTCATCGTACGGATCGAGGTAGATGCCGATGTTATCGTTGCCTTCCCAATCGATATCCCTGCGCAAGGATTGGATGATGCTCGGGCTGGCATTCAAATCATCGTAGGCCACAAATGAAACGTAGAGATGATGATCGTCAAATGTAAGGCGGGCTTCCGACTGAAAGGTGGGCGGTAACGAGTCGGTGGGGAAATTCAGGAAGAAGTCTTTGGCCACATCCGCTGTTTGCCAATCGGCTTCGGTCAGTTGGCCATCTAATACAATGGAGCCGGTGGCTTTTTTTATGCGAAGTTCCTTTCCGGGTGCATTCTTTACCTGCGCCAACAAAGGCGTCACACAGAACAAGGCTAAAATGAAACTGGCTAATCGCATCAAGCGCGCAAAAGTAGGAAAAGCAATAATGCCTCTAACGCGCGGCCCGGTTTTAAAGTTGGCCCAAACGTGTTAATGGTTTGTAAAGCCTGCCAACGGTAGCTAAAGCCGGGCTCGCAAAAAAAGGCTACTTTTGTCCTTTAATGAACCATTTGTGAAGCTTCATTCGCTCACGGCGATCTCGCCCATCGACGGCCGCTATTTTAGCACCACCGCGCCACTGGCCCCCTATTTTTCGGAGTTTGGATTGATGCACTACCGGCTGCGTGTGGAAGTAGAGTACTTCATTGCGCTCTGCGAATGGCCGTTGCCGGAGCTCGCCTCTTTTCCAAAAGAAACCTACCCCGTGCTGCGTTCTTTTTATGCCAGCTTCAGCGAAGTAGCGGCGCAGCGCATCAAGGAAATCGAAAAAACTACTAACCACGATGTAAAAGCGGTAGAGTATTTTTTAAAAGAGGAATTCGAAAAGATCAATCTGAGCGCGTACAAAGAGTTTATTCACTTCGGACTAACCTCGCAAGACATCAACAACACGGCCACTCCGCTGTTGCTGAAAGAATTTCTGGAGTCTGTTTTCTACCCGCGTCTTCAGCACGCCATCGCCTTGCTACAACAGCAGGCCGAGAC
>JBIIVI010000055.1:0-14345 GCA_044339555.1 Cyclobacteriaceae bacterium
CCGCTGATACGCCTGGCGAATCCCATCCGGCCCATACATTTCGTCCCAGGTGTTTGGGGTAATGGTGTATTGATCGAACAACGAAACCAAAGCAGATGGGTTAGGTCAGGTATTTGCTAAAATAGTGGTTCAGTTGGGATTTTGATGGATAATGGTCTTTTGATTTCTGATTTTTTTACTGCAAACGAGTGAAGCAATGCCCACCAGAGATGTGCGGGGTTGTCCCACGGTATTTCAAACCACGGTTCAAAAAAAGGCCGATTACCACCTAAGGTCACCGGCCAGGCTTCAATTTTCTGTGTTTAGTCTTGCAAACTATCCGGCTCAGCTTACGCCAAGGGAACTGAAACAACGGACACTTCGGCTGAACGCACTTTTCTATGATCTCTAGAGCCCGCGCTATACCGAGTTGACCGACACACTCCAGCAGTTGATTTTCCAATGCCTCTACAGCCGCCTGCTCGTTTTTGCGCCATCGAAAAATTGCCCAGGACTCCGGCACCTCCCGCGAAGTGATTACGTGTGTGTTGAGGCGCCTCGAAAAGGAGAAGAAAGTGCGGCAATCAGATGCCTGCATCGAGATTCTTTAAATTATTCTTACTGACAATCAATCGGTTAGAAGCCTTCTTGAAAAAGTGGTGATCAGCGTCACCGACGCGGGCCCCAGCCCCACCTATGTTTGAATCGTGAACGCAGCCACTCGCAGTAAAATCACCAAGTTGCTACTCGCTTGTACGATGTGCCTCGGGGTGGTGTACGGGATGATTCGTATTGCAGAAACCTTTTAACCAAAAAACAAACACGTTATGAAAAAGAACATGGGTAACATCGATCGCGCAGTGCGCATTTTGTTGGCAGCGGTATTTGCTGTTCTGTATTTCACCGGCACCGTAACCGGCACGCTGGGTCTGGTATTGGTGATTCTGGGCGGAGTGTTTGTGCTCACCAGTCTGGTAAGCGTCTGCCCGCTGTATACCATCGTTGGGCTAAGCACCTGTCGGACAAAAACAGCTTAGAAGGCAGCAAGGAAACGCCTGCCTTATCAAGCGGCCGTTTCAACTTTTCCAAAAGAACATAAACGGAACGGTTGGAAAAGTTGAGACAGCCTTTTTTAGCCATTAAACCAGTTGGGAAAACTCCACACCATCCACCCGTATAATGCAAAGCGGAGCACCCGGGTGATGCAGATCAACAAAAAGTTCCGGAAGTTCATGTTCACGGAACCGGCCATCATACAGGTGGCCGAAAACGGCACAGGTGTAACCGCGCCCACAAAAACCAGGTAGCCACCAAATTTTTTTAGCTGCTTCTCGTACTGCTTCAGGTACTTCTCGCGGATGCGTTCCTGATACAGTTTCGTTTTCGAAAAGTTTTTGCCGATCCAATAACCCAGGATGCCCGCTGCATACGAAATAACCGTCAGGATGGTTAGGTTGATGATAAAGCCTTCGATGGAGATGTTGTCGAGAATCCAAATCATCATGAACAACTCGGGCGGAAGTATGCCAAATACAATCTCCGATACCGTGTAGATGCCATACAACAGGGCCGGGTTGGCGCGGATGTCGTTTATGTGCGATTTGAAGTTATCCTGAATGTATTCTTCCAGCAGTATAAATGCCGTGATGATCACAGCAAAAAACAGAAGCCCCCGAAAAAGGTTCTTCAATAAAAATCCAGCCTGGGTTTCTTCCTGAGGTTCTTGCATCACTAAAGTCAGTTCACAATGGGCATCCGTTTAAACGGTTTGTTCCGATCGAACAGAAACCGGTACGTGGCGTGCCGCTTCACCACATAACTATTGATTTGCTCTACCACCCGAATCATCTTGGGATTAAAATCGCCAATCCAATTCATTTCGTATTCGGTGTATTTAAAGTGGCCCGATTCCTGCGCCAGTTTGCGGAAGGCTTCAATGATGCCGCCATCCACGCCCTTGGCCTGGTGCTCGGGTACCACCCCAAACAAAACGCCAAAAGCTTTCTTGCAGGTTTTGCGGTATTGATGCCACACAAAAATCAATTTACCCAGCCAATTGAAGTTTCCGTGTACGTGTTTGAAAATCTGGTTCACTTCCGGTAGCGACAAGAAGAACGCAATGGGCTCACCCTTGTAATAGGCAAACCAAAGAAGCTGCTCGTCCATGATGGGCTGCATTTGCTTAACCAGATGGCGGGCTTGCGCTTCGGTAAGTTCCGGTATCTCGCCCCGGTTGGCCCACGCGCGGTTGTACACGCTCCGGATTTTTTCGGGCAGGGTGTGCCAGTCGCGCTTCCTTAGATAGCTAAACGAGTAATCGGGATCTTTTCCCACCAAATGCGCTTTGGCGGTAAGCCGTTCTGTTAATGGGCCATCAAACGGGCGGCCGAAGGTGAGTTGATAGAAATATACTTGAAAGCCATACGCCTCGAACAACGACTGGTAATAGGGCGCATTATAGTTGCACTGGTAATTGGGCGGCAGATCAAATCCTTCAATCAACAAGCCCCACCACTTGTCGCGGTTGCCAAAATTGATGGGGCCGTCCATCGCTTCCATGCCTTGTTGCTGCAACCACGTTTTGCATTGATCGAACAGGCAGAACGCCACGGCTTGATCGTTGATGCAATCAAAGAAACCGAAACCGCCCGTGGGCTGCTCGTTACCCTTGTTCACCGTCTTCTTATTGATGAACGCAGCCACACGGCCTACCACTTCGCCCCGTTCGTTCTTCACAATCCACCGAATACCTGAACCCTGCTGATAGGTTTTGTTCTTCTTGGGATCGAACACGGCTTCCACATCCTGATCCAGCGGCCGAATCCAGGCGGGATTGTCCTTGTACAAGGCTATCGGCAAATCCAAAAAGGCGCGCACATCGGCCTTGGTTTTTACTTCGTGAACCGTCATCGCGAAATAGAAGATTGATTGGGGATTCGAATGGTGAACGTGGTGCCCTCGTGCCACACACTTTCCACCTGTAGTTTTCCGTTCAGGCGCTCAATGGCGTTTTTTACAATGTACAACCCGAGGCCAGACCCCTGCGCTCGGTTGCTGGCGCGATAAAACATCTCAAAAATAAAAGGCAGTTTATCCGCCTCGATCCCAAGGCCGGTATCTTTAAAGACAAGGGTACATTGCGTGGGCGTTGTTTCGATGCGCACATCTACCTGGGTGATGCCCGTTTCCTTGCGGTACTTGATTGAATTGGAAACAAGATTGCGCACCACTTCGGATAGCCGCCAGGGGTCTGAGTAGAACGGGCCACCACTTTCGTGGATGGCGTACGTTACCTGATCGGCCCCTTCCAGGTAGCTTAAATCGGCAAACGCCTTTTTCACCATGCTTTCCAGATGCACCGCTTCAATCTTGACATCCATTTTCAGGTTTTTCGAATGGCTCAACACATCCGAGATAAACCCATCGAGTTGCTGTACCTGCGCACCGATGCGCTTCAGGTAATCCAAAGGACTATCGGTATTTCCGGCCATTTGCGACAAGTGTACCAACCCGAGAACCGATGTGAGTGGGGCGCGCAAATCGTGCGACACTTTGTATACAAAATTATCCAACTCGGCGTTGCGCGTTTTCAATTCCTCTTCCATGTGGCGGATATCGGTAATGTCCACATACACGCCAAAGATGCCAATGGTTTCGTCTTCTAATCGCACCGGAACTCCATACAAAATCACTGACATGGAACGACCATCTTTCTTCAGGCGCGTAGTTTCGAGCCGAACCACCTGATAGGTGCCGATCACCGTGTTGATTTCGTTTCCTTCCGTTTCCAGTTCTTTGGGTACGATAAACGCATTGAGTCCCTTGCCACTTAATTCCTCAATCGTATAGCCAAACATTTGTTGGAAACCCTGATTGATCCGTACCACATTGCCTACCGCATCCAGCATCACAATTGCCAACGGTGAATTCCGGAAAAGTTGCGAGAACATGGTTTCCGCTTTGCGCACGGAAGCAGCCGCTTGCTTTTGTTGGGTGATGTCTTTTACAATAATTTGAATAGCGGGGGAACCTTCGAAGAGGAAACTCTTCGAACCAATTTCCACATCCACTACTTGCCCATCCAGTCGAACTAGTTTTTCTTCCGCCAGTGGTACACTCTCGCCCTTCATCACACGCTGAATGCGATCAATCGCCATGGCTTGATAGGCAGGATGAATGAGCTGGATGAGCGGCTTGCTAAGCAAATGTTCGGGCGATTGGGCCCCCATCATTTCCACCGCATACCGGTTGGCATACACCAACTGCCCACTGCGGTGGATGCCCACGCCCACCGGAATCGATTCGAGCAAGTCGCGATAGCGGTTTTCGGCCTCGCGCTGTTCGTGTTCCAGCTTTTTGCGAAGCGTAATGTCATTCATCAGCCCGCGCCAAATCACTGACTCATGCACTTGCGCAGGCGCAGCCACCATCTCTATCCAGCGAGTTTCTCCAGTTGGAAGGAGGATGCGACCCTCCCAGCGTAGATCACTTGAGTTCGCCTTCGACTCATCCTTTAGCTGGTTTAACACGGGCCAGTCTTCCGGATGAATAAAGTCCTTCATCTGGAAGTCGGAGTTGGTGATGGTCTCGCTCGTACGGCCGAGCAGTTCTTTGCAGTAGGGGTTGATGTACGTAAAGCGCCTGCTTCCGTTGGAGAAAGAGGTGTATTCAAAGATAACCGCGGGAATAAGATCGAGCAGTTGCTGCACAGCGCTTCAGTACAAATTTTAGGCGTGGCAAGATAGAGAATAAATCCATTTGCCGTAGGGTGTAAAAAACAGGAAGGGCAGCCTGCCGAAGCGGCCGCCCTTCTAATTAATGTCGATTCCTCCGAAAGGCGCTCTTAGTTGTTGATGTCCACTGATTTCTTTTCGGTGATCAATGCCGGCAGGTTTTTATCGCGGAAGGTTTTGTTGTATTCCGTAAGGTCTTTCTGTAGTAACTCCGAAAGTTGATTCCTGTATCCCTGCCACTGGGCTTCTACATCCCGGCCACGATCTTTTGCACCCTGGGTAAGTTTGGGATCGTGTGTATCGGCCACCGACCGTAGTTGCAGGAACTCGGCATTCAACCGATTTGGAAAGTTAATCACGTCCTGGAAGTTCTTCGAACGGGGCTCAACCAATTGTTGCTCCCATTGATCAATTTTCTTCGACAGTTTTTTTCCCAGCTCCACAAAGTCTTTTTGCTCGGGCTGAGTTTTAAGCGACTCGTTTATCGTTTCGATTTGCTTCTTCACCTGACGCATTTGGATAACGGATTGATGCAGTTCGTTAAACTGATCGCTCATGCGCTGCAAGTACTCCTGCTGGGCTGCCCAATCTGCCGCAGTTGCCTTCAATTTCGGATCGGCAATAATCTCCAACTCTGTTTCAGCAACCTGCTTCTTAAATGTGATGCGGGCTCTGTACTTGCCTGGAGCCACGCGGTACCCACTGTGGTCGCCATACACAAAAACGCCGTTCACGCCCGTGAGTGGCTCCGTGCGGAAATCCCACGCAAACCGATTCACGCCGGCTTCGGCCGGAATCTGTTGCGGTGCGGGCGGGCCACCGGGCCACGACTTCGCACTTTCGTCTTTCAGGTTGGTGTAGCTACGAATGAGTCTATTGTTCGAATCAAAAATCTGGAGCAGCACTTTGGCCGTGTCTGCTTTCTCCTTCAGGTAGTAGTCGAGAATCACGCCGTTGAGCGGATTGCGCCCGAGCCCGGGAATATCGCCCATGTACGCAGGGATCGTAACCGAAGACAGGCGGTAGGTAGGTTTGGGCGAGAAGATTTTTACCACGGCATCGCCAAACATCCCTTTCGACTGTTGGATGGCGGCAAGGTCGTCCAGAATCCAGAACGACCGCCCGGCGGTGGCTGCCACTAAATCGTTGTCGCGGATGATCAAATCGGTAACGGGCACGACCGGTAAATTGAGTTGGAATTGCCGCCATTAAAAGAAACATAAAATCCGCGCTCGGAGCCGGCATATAACAGGTCTTTTACTTTTTTGTCTTCGCGGATTACTTTGATGAAGTCATCGGTCTCCACACCGGCGCCAACCTTGGTCCAGTTCTTCCCGTAGTCAGTTGACTTGTACGTGTAGTTGTTGAAGTCGTTGAACTTATAGCGCGAAGCACTGAGGTACACCGTGCCTTTGTCGTGGGGCGATACTTCGATGGAGTGGATGAGTGCCTCACCCAGATCTTTTGGCGTGATGTTGTTCCACTTCTTGCCGCCATCCTGCGTGAGGTGCACAAGCCCGCAATCGCTGCCGGTATAGATCGTGCCGGCCTCGTGAGGGGACTCGATCACATAATAAATGGTATTGTAGTTCTCACCACCCGCCCCTTCGTTGGTAATTGGCCCACCGCTCACGTCTTGCTTGGTGGTATCGTTACGGGTAAGATCGGTGCTGATGATCTCCCAATTCAGTCCGCCATTGGTTGTCTTGAACAACACGTTTGCAGCGTGATACATGACTTTCGGGTCGTGCGGCGAGTTAATAAGCGGGGCGTTCCAATTGAACCGGTATTTCATCTTCTTGGGAGCAAAGGCCAAATTGGTAGCGGGATATTCTTGCAAATCTTTGGCTTCGCCGGTGCGAGTATCGAGCACATCAATCTGCCCCTGGTAGCAACCGCCATACAGCAGTTCCGGATCATTGGGATCGTTAAATGCCACGTACGCACTCTCGCACCCGGGGCCGTTGAACCAATCCTTGTCGGTGATGCCAAAGCTGCCGTTGCGGCTGGGGATCGCCACGGAGGTGTTGTCTTGTTGTCCGCCATAGACCCAATACGGAAAACGGTTGTCCACATTCACGCGGTAGAATTGCGAAGTAGCCTGGTTGTTGATGGGCGACCAGGTGCGGCCGGTGTTGTAGGAAATCTCGCCACCGCCGTCATCGGCCAAAGCCAGGTTCTGGTTGTTTTTTGGATTAATCCACAAGTCGTGGGTATCGCCATGTCCCACGCGTACGTTGGCAAAGGTTTTCCCGCCATCAATGGAACGCAGCATCGGTGCGTTGAGCACGTACACCACATCTGCATTTACGGGATCGGCAAAAACTTCCATGTAGTACCATGAACGCGCGGTAAGAGTTTGATCGTTGGTTTGCAACATCCACTTCTTGCCGCCATCATCGCTGCGATACACCCCGGCTTTTGATTTCTCGGCCTCCACAATCGCGTACACGCGGTTGGAGTTGGCGCGCGATACGCTTACCCCGATCTTGCCCATTTCCTTCGGCAGACCTTCGTTGATTTTATTCCAGGTTTCGCCACCGTCTACCGACTTCCACAGGCCGCAGCCGGCTCCACCGCTTTCTACTTTCCACGGGTAGCGTCTGTGTTGCCACATAGCGGCATACAGAATGCGCGGGTTATTCATGTCCATCGATAACGACACGGCTCCCGTGTTGTCGTCAACAAACAATGTCTTCTTCCAAGTCGTGCCACCATCGGTCGATTTGTACACGCCCCGGTCCGATGACGGTCCGTGTACGGGCCCCTGTGCCGCCACGAAAACCACATCCGGGTTAGCCGGATGAACGATGACATCTGAGATGTGACGGGTTTTTTCGAGGCCGATGTTTTTCCAGGTGGCACCGCCATCCGTGGATTTGTAAACGCCATCGCCATACGAGGTCATCACGCCCCGCACCGCATGTTCACCACTGCCCACGTAAATCACATTGGCGTCCGACTCGCAAACAGCAATGTCGCCAATGGAACCTACTTTAAAAAAACCGTCTGAGATATTACGCCACGTTATGCCGCCATCATCGGTCTTGGCCACGCCCCCACCAGTATAGCCCACGTAGTAGACACTGCTGTTGTTGGGATCGCCCGCAATGGCATTCGCGCGTCCACCACGGAAAGGCCCGATGTTGCGCCACTTTAGTCCTTTGAATTTTTCGATCTCCGCTTTCGGAGCTGCGGGGGGAGTTGTGTTTTTCGATTTCTGAGCAACGGCACTTCCGATAACCAGTAGTGCCACTGCCAACCAGCCAATCTGTTTCATAACGTTCAGTTTTGTTTTGCGTTGGCCGATTTAACAAAAGCCCGCTTCAAATCCTATGGTAATTCCATCAGCGGAAGCGAAACAAACACTAAAAAAGGATGAACAACTTTTTGATTTAGCCGCGAAAGCAATCAACTTGTTGGGCTCAAAATAGGATATGAAGAAATTATTGTTTGTTGGGTTGGTCGCGGCAAGTTCCGTGCTTTTGGCCCAACCCGCACTGCAACCGCTGTCCCTGAATGACTTGTCGGCATTTCGTGCGCAGGCGGGCAACTGGCAGATTGTAGGCGATGTGCAGATGCATCCGTTGATCGATATTCACGATACAGAGAAGCCGGCTGAAACTCCCGCCCCCGCTCCCCGGAAGGGAAAGAAAGTTGCGCCCGTAGCACCTGCACCGCCACGATCACAGGCCGTTACCTTTCAAGCAGGCACGGGAATCCTCCTGAACCTGAACGATGCCACCAAGCGCGATGCGCTGCTCAGCAAGTTCGAGCATGGGGATCTGGAATTGGAATTAGACGTGATGTTACCCAAGGGTTCGAACTCGGGCATCTATCTTCAGGGCCGCTACGAAGTACAATTATTCGACAGCTGGGGCGTGGCCACACCGGGTTTTACCGACATCGGTGGCATTTACCGCAACTGGGAGCGTGACCTACCCAAGGTCTACATGGGTAAAGCCCCGTTGCTAAACGCTGCCAAAGCTCCCGGCACATGGCAGCATCTGCGCTTGAGCTTTCGCGCACCACGATTTGATGCCAACGGTAACAAGATTGAGAATGCGCGCTTCCACTTTGTGGAGTTGAACGGAGTGCGCATTCACAACGAAGTAGAAGTACCCAAACCAACGGGTGGCCCCGTTGAAAACAATGAAAAACCTCAAGGGCCGCTAATGATCCAGGGCGATCATGGCCCGGTAGCGCTGCGCAACGTTCGCTATCTCGTGCCCGAAGTGGTTTCGGTTTCGATGGGCTCCGTGCAGTACCAAACGTTTTACGGTAACTTCAAAACCATTGCCGACTTTGCCAGCCTGAAACCGGCCGCTGCTGGCATGCAGCCAGAACTCAGCTGTGAAATTCTCGAGAACGATAATGCGTACGGCTCCGTGTATCGCAGCGAGTTAACCGTGCCGAAAGCGGCCACCTACCAATTTGTGTTGGCGTACACAGGTGGCGCCCGGCTGCTGGTGAATCAACAGCAACTTGTTAACTACCAAAGTGCCGATGGGTGGTGGCGCACCGATGTCGGACGACTGCAATTGGCAGCTGGCACCTACGCCATCGAAATCTACAATTACAAAGACGCATCTTGGCTGCCGCCGCGGTTAGCCTTGTACGTGTCGGCAGAAGGAGGTTCGCCCCAGGCATTGCACGCATTTAATTCGTATCCCCCGGCTGACGATCCCGTGTCGCCCATTTTACTGGAGCCCGGTGCCGCGCCGCGTTTGCTGCGCGCTTTTCTGGATTTCAACAGCGACAACAAACAGCGGCTTACACATACCATCGGGGTGGGCGATCCAACAGGCGTGCATTATGTATATGATCTTAAGTCGGCCAACCTTGCTTGCGCGTGGCGCGGCCCGTTTGTAGACGCCACCCCTATGTGGCACGATCGTGGTGATGGGTCGTTCCGCCCGCGGGGCGCAACTCAGTACTTTTTTAACAGTGTGCCAGTGGCGGAACTACCACAGGGTTCCGAACCCTTCCCGGTGATGACCGCCGGCACCGAAGTGATGAATACTTCGCTGCAGCCAAAAGGCTATCGGCTGTTGCCCGATGGCCGCCCTGTGTTTCAATACACGCTGAAAGGCGTGCAAGTCGAAGATCGGATTTGGCCGGACGATGCCAAGCGAAGCCTCGTGCGCGAGATAACTTTTAATAAGCCGGAATCGCTGACGACCGCTCACTTTAAGTTGGCCGAAGGCGAACGCATCGTTTCCGTGGGCGAGGGTTTGTATGCCATCGACCAGCGCTATTTCGTTCAAACAAGCCCCGGTCTGCAACCTCGCGTGCGAACCAGCAACGGTAAGCAAGAGTTGATCGTACCCATTCAAAAAAGTATCCAGTTCACCCTACTTTGGTAAACATGAAATTTAAGTCACTTTTTCTCATTTTCGTCTTGATGGCTCTCGCTTTCGCGGGATGGACCCAAAATCCAAAAACAAAAATCCCTACCGAAGACGACTACTATCGCATTCTTTCCGTTGCCACTCCCGAAGGAATTTTGCTGGAAGTAGGCGGTGTTGCCACGCTTCCCGATGGCCGTGTAGCCGTGTGCACACGCCGGGGCGATGTTTGGCTTATTGAAAATGCCGCGATGGCGAACGGGCGCAATCCTACATTTACGTTGTATGCTTCCGGACTGCACGAGGCGCTAGGCCTGGTGTATCGCGATCAATCTCTTTACATCGCACAACGGGGCGAACTTACCCGCTTGCGAGATACCAATGGAGACGACCGTGCCGATGTGTACGAAACCGTCTACGCATGGCCGATCTCCGGTCACTACCATGAGTACTCGTTTGGCCCGGTGTTGGCACCGGATGGCGATTTTTTTGTAACCGGCAACGTAGCCTTTGGCGATGAAGAATGGTGGCGCGGCGAAAGCCGGGTGCCGTGGCGCGGCTGGACCATGAAGATCAGTGCCGATGGCAAAATGCAACCGTGGGCTACAGGCATGCGCTCGCCTTGCGGACTTGGCATCATCAATGGCGAATTTTTTTATGCCGATAACCAGGGCGACTGGATCGGTTCGGGCGGTTTGGTGCACATCCCGAAAGGAAGCTTTGCCGGCCACCCCGCAGGCTTGCGGTGGACGGGCCTCCCCGCCTCACCCCTTTCGCTAACCACGGAGCAGCTGTACGCACGAGTTGATCCACGTCAGACAAAAGTAGACGGGCAGTTTGTGAAGCCAGAAAATCGCACAAACGAAAAGCCGAATTTTCTGTATGAGCTGAAGAAAGAAATTCCCGCTTTTCGGCTGCCGGCTGTTTGGTTGCCACATGGCGTGTTGGGTATCTCCAATTCGCAAATCATGACCGATGACACGCAAGGAAAATTCGGCCCGTTTGCCGGGCAAGTGTTCGTGGGCGATCAGGGGCAAAGCAAGATCATGCGCGTAGTGTTGGAGAAAGTAAATGGCGAGTACCAGGGCGTTGCGTTTGATTTCAAATCCGGATTTCAATCGGGTGTGTTGCGCATGAGTTGGGGGCACGATGGTTCGCTCTACGCGGGGCTCACCAACCGCGGTTGGGGCTCGGCCGGCAGTGCCAACGAAGGCTTGCAGCGGCTGCTGTGGACAGGCAAGGTGCCGATGGAGATGAAGACGGTAAAGGCGCAACCCGATGGCTTTGAAATCGAGTTCACACAGCCAATCGACAAAACGTTGGCAGCCAATCTCGAGGCGTACAGCGGCCGGTCGTATACCTACAAATATCACCCTGCTTATGGCAGCCCGATCGTAAGTGAAGAGAAACTAAAAATTGATGGCTTCCGGATTTCGGACGATGGTTACAAAATACGCTTGCGGGTCTCCAACCTGCGACCATTTCATGTGCACGAATTGAATGTGTTTGGCGTACGCTCCGCAACAGGGCTACCTGTTTTGCATGCCACAGCCTATTACACGCTTAACGCCATTCCCGATAGCCCGGGTTTGCCAGCCAACGAATGGAAAACTACCCGCATCGCAGCTAAACCCACCGCAGCCACCAAGGCGAAAACAATTTCAACCACTGCCAAAGGAGCCATCTCGTATGCCGAAATCGAACCCTTGCTGGTGAAGAACACCTGCACGGCTTGCCACAATACCAACAAGCGCCAGGTGGGCCCCGCCTTTGCCGACATCGCCAAACGCAAATACAGCGATGAGCGCATCGTGCAATTGATCTACATGCCCGAACCGAAAAACTGGCCCGAACATGAAACACCCATGGCGGCCATGCCGCAAGTGCCGCGCGATGAAGCACTGAAAATCGCGCAGTGGATTAATTCGCTATTGGCGCCCGCGCCGTAGTGATTTCTATATCGGTTGGGAAAAGATGATTGAACTCATTTTTTCAATAACTCGAATAACCGTGTGTGAATGTAGATTGTTTCCTTCCAAACGCGTTTGGACTTTAGTATCTGAATGTGCTCCAACTCACGTAGGTATTTGGCAGCCGTAATCCGGGAGATGTGAAGGCGGGCTGTTAAGGTATCGGATTTGCAATACGGGTGCTCAAAGAGTATTTCCAGGAGTTCTTTGTCGTACACTTTGGGTGCCTCTTTTTTAATCCGCTCTTGCGTTGAGGCAAATAGTTTCTGGATTGATTTGATCTGCTCAATGGATTGCTGAGCGGTTTTTTCAACCCCCATCAACAAATACAGGATCCAGTTTTCCCAATGTCCCTCGGTGCGAACTTCCTGAAGAAGTCGGTAATACTGGGCTTTGTTTCGGATGATATACTCGCTCAGGTAAATCACCGGACTGTCAAGCAAGTCGTTCAAAATAATATGAAGGAGGTTCAGGATTCGGCCTGTTCGGCCATTGCCATCATAAAAAGGGTGGATGCTCTCAAATTGGTAATGCAGGACTGCCATTTTAATCAGCGGTGCGATGTCATCTTGCTCGTTGAAGTAGTCTTCAAAGTTTTTTAAGAGCCTTAGAATCACGTCGTAGTCATCGGGGGGTGTGTAGATAACTTCTTGCGTGGTGGCATTTCGTAACGCAGTGCCCGGAAGCTTTCTAATGCCAGCGTTGTTTTCTTCAAGGATTCGCTGAATGGCCAGGATGGCATTTATGCTTAGGAATCCTTTTTGTTTGATGAATTGGTATCCATACAATGTGGCTTCCCGGTACCGTAAAACTTCTTTTGTGGCAGCATCCGCGCCTGCTCCTTTGGCAGATAACGCTTGATAGAGTTTGTCCTGCGTGGTGATAATGTTCTCAATTTCCGAGCTTGCCGTTGCTTCTTTCAAAATGACGGCATTTAGCAAAATGGCAGGATTGGGCAACGTAAGCGCCATCCCTTTTAACTCGGCCAGGGCAACAGACGATTTCACAAGCTGGCGAAGCACGTTGACGGTTTCGATTTGGTCTCGCGGCGGCGGCAACGCGGGTAATTGGTTATATGGTCGGGCTGTGTCTCTCACTGTTTTATCATGTAAAAATAACCATAAATAATTTACATGACGATTAGCTCAGGTATAATCACTTTACATGACGTTTGGGTGGTTTCTTATTCACTTTGTGTAATAACGGATCGCTTCTTGGCCCGTAGCGTTTTATGGTTTAGTTTTGCGCTCCAATTTTCAGGAAACCGCACAGAGGAGTGGCAGAGCGGTTGATTGCACCGGTCTTGAAAACCGGCATCCCTTCACGGGGATCGGGGGTTCGAATCCCTCCTCCTCTGCCGATTACAAATCAGTCAAAAGCCCGAATTCTAATTCGGGCTTTTTTTATTTTATCCGGGACGAGAAATGGAGGAAAACAACCTGCCTTTAAAATACTCGGAACCGCGATTGCACTTGCGACCGCGGATCATTGCAGTTTGAGCTCTCGGGGTTAAGACACTGAGCCACGTTAACAAACTGGCTTGTTTTAGCCGCCTGGATGTGGTGCCTATTGTAATGATCGGGTGATAAATCTCCCCGGCATACTCTTAACAGACCAGCAGGGCATACAGGCAACATAACTCCGTTATTGGCTAATCGTCCCGACAAATTCAGCTTGACTCCATTTTTCGGAAACTTATCTCCGATTTGGTTGTTTTCGGTCAAATGCTCAGGTAAATTTACAAACAAATCGGCAACATAACTCCGATAAAAACCAAAAATGGAAGCCATTACAACAGAGAAAGAGTCAATTGGCCAACTTATTCAAGCTAGGCGCAAGTCCCGGAAAATCCGGCAAGAAGATCTGGCTGAGATAGCGGGCATTTCATCAAGAACTCTTCGTGATATTGAAAAAGGCATCGCAAATCCAGAGCTCGAAACTCTCTTAAAAATATTCGAAGTCCTCGGGCTGGAGATAAAAGTAGAAGTCATTAAATAAAGAAAAGTGAAACAACATATTTCGCGCGCCTCGGTCTGTGTCTCTATGATGAGGGGAAAGAAATTTGAATAGCAATGGGTAGAAAAGCAGAGATATTTAACAACGGCATACTGGCCGGCACGCTGGAAAAAACAGACGATCAGGAATTCATTTTTCGTTACAATGAAAAGTATTTCCACGACAGCAATCATCGGTCAATTAGCCTGACACTGCCTAAAAAACAACTTGAATTCCAATCCAGCACGCTATTTCCTTTTTTCTATGGGCTGCTTTCGGAGGGCATGAACAAGCAGACGCAATGTCGGTTATTGCGCATT